>CAXGVP010000343.1:0-4826 GCA_964013055.1 uncultured Albimonas sp. | reverse complement strand
CGCTACGCCGGGGCCTCCGTCCTACGCACGCTCTTTCCACCACCCCAGGACCACGCGGTCCCGTCTCGCTCCACCTCAGCCGCCGCTACGCCGGGGCCTCCGTCCTACGCACGCTCTTTCCACCACCCCAGGACCACGTGGCCCCGTCTCGCTCCACCTCAGCCGCCGCTACGCCGGGGCCTCCGTCCACGCTCTCTCACCCACCCCGGCCGCGATACGCCGCGACCCTTGCTGCTACGCTCCCGGTGCGTGGCCTCCGCTCGCTCCTCGCAGGCCGGCCCGGGTCTTCCCGGTTCGAGAGCCGCGCCCACCCCTGGCCGCCTCTCCCGCTCCGTCTTCGCCGGCGCCCCGCATCCACCCCTGGCTGCTCGGCCCCGGTCTTGCCGGCGTCGCGTCCACCCCTGGCCGCTCCGCCTGCCGAAGGGTCTCGCCTTCGACATGGCCAATCTCGCCCAGTTCGGTTGTCGAGCCGTCAAAGAAACGATTTTCGCGAGCGCAATTCGAGACGAATCCCGAAAGCGCCGCGCCGTCAGGATTTCTTTCCGCGGCGATTTTCGCCCCGCCCCGCCCGAGGCCCGACACGCCCCGGAATCGTCAGACCCTGTTAGGCAAGCCCACGGAATCACTCGCCGAATCCGGCCCGATGTTCAGAGATCGTTGAGCATCCCGGCCCGCCCGGGCGCCGGATCGGCGCGGCGGGGAATCGCTCGGGTCCGGGGGAGGGAATCAGGACCCCGGACATGACGAAGGGGGCCGCGCCCATCGGCGCGGCCCCCTTCAGACCCTCTCAACAGCCCTGCGCCTTGGCGCGGGCGCCGTCCTCAGCCCTGGCGGGCCTTGAACTTGCGCTGGGTCTTGTTGATCACGTAGACGCGGCCCTTGCGGCGCACGACACGGCAATCGGCGTGGCGCTGCTTCAGGGACCGCAGCGAGTTCTTGATCTTCATCGTCTCTTCTCCCGCGGCGCCCCACGCAATAATGCGCGGCGGCCGTCTTGATCAGTCAATTCCGGCGCTGCGTATAGCCTTGGCAGGCCGGAGTCGCAAGGGGCGCCGGCGCGCAAGACGCCGCGTCCGCCCGGCGGGACGCAACGTCAGGCCCTCAGACCCGCGCCGCCCCGAAGGCCGCGCCGCCCGGCCCCCCCTTCTGCAGCTTCCTCAGCTCCTCGGGCGGCAGCAGGTGGCGCAGGTAGCGCCGCTCCAGCAAGCGGAAGATCCCCACCAGCAGGAAGGTCAGCGCCATGTAGAGGATCGCCGCCGTCACGAAGCCCTCGTAGGCCACGTAGTAGCGCGCGTTCAGCGTGCGCCCGGCGCCGAGGATGTCCTGGATGGTGATCACCGAGGCCACCACCGAGGAATGCAGCTGGAACACCACCTCGTTGCCGTACTGCGGCATCGCCCGGCGCAGGGCCGAGGGGATCAGCACCAGCCAGGTGCTCTGCCGCTCGGACATGCCCAGCGCCTTGGCGCCCTCCAGCTCGCCCCTGGGGGTCATCGCGAAGGCGCCGCGCAGGATCTCGGTCTGGTAGGCGCCCGAGTTGAGCGAGAAGGCGATCAGCGCGCACCACCACGCCTCCTTGAGGAACACCCAGGCCCAGCTTTCGCGCACGAATTCGAACTGGCCGAGGCCGTAATAGATCAGGAAGGTCTGCACCAGCAGCGGCGTGCCGCGGAAGAAATAGGCGTAGCCGCGCGGGATGAAGGCGAAGCGGGAGCGGCGCTGCTGCGAGAGCGCCCGGGGCAGGGCCAGCGCGAAGCCCGCCACGACCGAGAGCACGGTGAGCGTCACCGAGACCCAGACCCCGTGCAGGAACATCTCCCAGTGCTGGAGGGGGAGCGAGAGGTCCATCAGGCAGGCGCCTCCGTCGCGGCCGGCCGGCGCGGCCCGTCCCCGCCGCGGCCCCCGCCCGCGTCCTGGCCGGTGTTGGCCCAGCGCTCGGCCCGCGCCAGCAGCTTGTCGGAGACGGCGGTGATCGCGAGGTAGACCAGCAGCACCACCACGAAGAACAGGAACGGCTCGCGCGTGGACTTGCCGGCCTTGTCGGCCAGCCCCACCAGGTCGTCGAGCCCGATGACCGAGACCACGGCCGTCGACTTCACCAGCACCAGCCAGACGTTGCCGTAGCCGGGCAGGGCGTGGCGCAGGGCCTGGGGGCCGGTGACGCGCAGGAACTCGCCCCGCAGCGGCATGCCCAGCGCGCGGGCGGCCTCGGACTGGCCGCGGGGGACCGCGATCCAGGCGCCGCGGAAGGTCTCGGTCAGGTAGGCGCCGTAGAGGACGCCGATCGCGGCCACGCCGGCCCAGAACTTGGAGATCTCTATGAAGGGCAGGCCCAGGCCCTCGCCCACGTCGTTGATCAGCCGCTGGCCGCCGAAATAGACCAGCAGGATCAGCACCAGGTCGGGGATGCCGCGGCCCAGCGTGGTGTAGACCCGCACCGCGACGCGCGCGAGCCCGTTGCCCGCCACCTTCCCCCAGGCCCCCAGCAGCCCCAGCGTGGTCGCGAGCAGGGCCGAGCAGACCGCCAGCGCCACGGTGGTCAGCGCGCCGCCCATCAGCAGCGGCAGGTATTCCAGAAGCCGGCTCATGCGGCCGTCCGGGATGCGGCCGCCCCGCGGGGGGCGGCCGGACGGCGGATCAGGTCAGCCGCCATAGATGTCGAAGTCGAAGTACTTTTTCTGGATCTCGTCGTACTCGCCCGACTCGCGGATCTTGGCGATCGCGTCGGTGAACCTGCCGGCCAGGTCCGAGCCCTTGCGCACGCCCACGCCCGCGCCCTCGCCGTGGTACTTCGGGATCGAGAACGTGTCGCCGAAGAAGGCGTAGCCCTTGCCGGCGTCGGTCTTGATGAAGCCCTCGTCCATGGCGATCTGGTCGGCGACCAGCGCGTCGATGCGGCCCGACTGCAGGTCGAGATAGGCCTCGTCCTGGGTGCCGTAGAGCTTGAGCTCCACGTCCGGGAACTCGCCCTCCATGAACTGCTGGTGGATGGTGCCGCGCTGCACGCCGACGGTCTTGCCCGCCATCCCTTCGGGGGTGGTGGTCATGTCGGTGTCGGCGGCCGCGATGAAGGCGGCGGGGGTGTTGTAGTACTTGGCCGAGAAGTCGATGACCTTGGCGCGGTCCGGCGTGATCGACATCGAGGCGACGATGGCGTCGCACTTGCGCTCGATCAGGGCGGGGATGATGCCGTCCCAGTCGGTCTTGACCATCTCGCAGCCGACGCCCATCGCGGCGCACATGGCGTTGGCCATGTCGATGTCGAAGCCCACGACCGCCCCGTCGGCGGTGGTCTCGGAGAACGGCGGGTAGGCGCCCTCGACGCAGATCTTGAGGTCCTCGGCCGCGGCGGCCTGGGCGGAGAGGGCGAGCGCCGCGGCGGCGAGCGCGCCGGCCAGGGTCTTGCGGGACATGTGGGTCTCCCTGTCGTGTTTGTTCCCGGCCGCGAGCCTGCGACGCCGCGACGGGAGCGTCAACGGGAGATCGGCGGCGGCGATGCTGCGACGCAACGGCGGGTGACGCGAACGCAATCCGAACCGTCGCGAAACGGGGGAGGCGGCCGCATTTCGGGATGGCGTTCCACCCTCCGGCCGGCGGAGTCGGGGCCGCCTTCGCCGGGGAGAGGGCGCTCAGGGCGCGCCGACGGCCTCGGGCGCGGGGCGGCAACAACCGGTGTACCAGCGGGTGGTTCCGCCCTCGGTGATCACCAGCGTGCCGCGGCCCCAGACGGGGGCGTCGAGGGGCATCTCGAAGCACTGCGCGTCCTCGTAGCGGAACAGCCAGCGCTCGGCGGGGTCGGCGCCGGCCTCGAGCAGGGCCGAGAGGCGGCCCTCGGCGGGGATGGCGCGGGTCACGGGGCGGGCGAGCGCGGGGGCGTCGATGCGCTCGAAGACGATCTCGAGCGCGGTCCAGCGCAGGGACCACATCGGCTCGAACCCGCCGCAGGCGCCGGCGACGGGAAAGCCCGCGTCGTCGAGGCTGCGGATCGGGGCGGGGCGCAGGAAACGCTCGGCCGCCCAGCCCTGCAGCTCGCCCTGCGCCACGCGCAGCCAGGAGACGGAGGAGGTCGCGCGCTCCCCCGTCGAGACGACCAGCGCGCCCCGGGGGAGGGCGCCGACCTGCGGGGCGTCGCCCGAGGGGGCGGCGCGCAGGGCCAGCGTCTCGCCCTCCGGCAGGGGGCCGACCAGCAGCCAGCCGCGGGGCGCGGGCGCAGGGCCCTCCTGCGCCAGGACCGGCGGCGGAAGCAGGGCGAGGCCGAGGGCCAGGGCGCGGAGGAGCGAGGTCGGCATGGCGCGCAGCATGACCCTGCGTCGGGCGTGCGGTCAACGCGGATCGGGCGCGGGCGCGGCGCGGGCCGCCCCGTCAGCGACGCAGGCCCGGGCCGAGACCGCCCCACAGGCTCTCGATATGGCCGTAGATGGTCTGGGTGGCCCTCGCGGTGATGCGACAGTCGAGGCGGGCTTCCTCGGGCGGCTTGCCGGGGGCCGAGAAGGTCTCGCAGGCCGCGGGGTCGAAGGCGGCGGAGAGCATCCGGGTCATCGGCTGGTTCCCGTAGCGCTCGGCCAGGGCGGTCCATTCGGGCTCGACCCGGCGGCGGCAGGCCAGGCGGTCCTCGGGGGCGGCGTCCTCGGGGCAGATCTCGAGGAAGGGGCGGTAGCACAGGATGGCCTGGGACATGTCGGGCCGGGCGGCCTGAACGCAGGGCGTGGCGCGGTCGATGTCGAGCAGGCGGCCGGAGCCGGGGGCGGAGAAGCCGGCGCCGGGCCCGCGGGAGGCGCCGGGACGGTCCTGGGCGGGCGCGGTCTCGCCGCCGCGGCGCACGGCGA
>CAXGVP010000342.1:0-4845 GCA_964013055.1 uncultured Albimonas sp. | reverse complement strand
GCCCTCCCGGCGCGCGCCGGGAGAGGGCCGGGGCCGCCTCGCCCGGCGCCCGCAGGCGGTCTGCGGGAGCGACACGCGCCCCGATCACATCGCCTGCGCAGGGGGCCGAGGCCCCGGGTCAAGCCCGGGGCACGGCGTGAGGCGTGGCTTGGGGCGCGCGCAGCCGGGTGGGGCGAGGGGGCGCCGGCGATTGCATCGGCGGAGCGCGAGGCCCCGGGGTCAGGGCTGGGATGCGGCGGGGGGCGTGGCCGGGGTCTCGAGACGGAACTTGCGGAACGGGACGCCGGCGTGCTCGACCACGCCCAGCGGCCGGGCGCCGAGGCGGGCGAGCGCGCCGAGGCGCTGCCGGGACAGGGGCAGAAGGAAGGTCACGAAGGGAATGCGCGGATCGGCGCGGGCGATCTCCAGCGCCCGGGCGGCGATGCGCAGGCCCAGGCCGAAGGCCTCCGCGGTCAGCACCAGGCCGAAGTCCCAGTCCTCGCCCTCGCGCTGGAAGCCGCCCCAGCCGACATAGGCGCCGTCCGCCAGGATCGCCCAGTGGCCGAGGCCGTCGCGGGCCCAGCAGGCCTCCTTCGCCGCCACCAGCGCCTCGATCGCGCCGAGATCCCAGGCCGCGGGCGCCAGCGGCAGGTGCGCCGCGACGCGCTGGTCCGACATCTGGGCGAGGATCGCGGCGGGCGGGATCGCGGGCAGCCGCAGGAAACGGATCTCGGGCGAGGGGCGCGGCGCGGCAGGCATGGAGGCTCCGGGCGGAAGGCGGCTCCGGGGCTTCTAGCGCCGGGCCGGCCGCCGCGCGCCTCACGTTGCGGAGAGCCGGCGGAGAGCGCGGGCCCGAACGGAAACGGACGGCCGCGGGGGCCGTCCGTCGAAAGGCGATCCGGCGCGCGAGCGCGCCGGCGGGGGCAGGCCCCCGAGGGATCAGCCGGGGGGCAGGCCCCCGAGGGATCAGCCGGGGGGCAGGCCCCCGGGGGATCAGCCGGGGGGCAGGCCCCCGGGGGATCAACCGGGGGGCAGGCCCCCGGGGGATCAACCGGCGGGGGCAGGCCCCGCGGGGGATCAGTAGAGGGCGACCGGGTTGATGATCATCTGCACCGCGCCGCGGATCCGGGCCTGGCCGAGGACGAACATGAACTCGTTCACCCCGTCGCGCAGCACCGGGCCGGTGTTCATCGTCTCGAGGATGTAGATCCCGTTCTCCTTGAGCAGGATCGCGTGGCCGTAGAACAGCTTGCCGCCCTCGGGCGCGGGCACGACCTCGACCGCCCAGGTGTCGGCCCCGACCGCCAACACGTTCTGCTCGGCAAGCCAGGTGGCGACCTCGGGCAGGATCCCGGGCTCGACCGAGCCCCATTCCGCGGGCGCGCTCTCGAACTTCGCCTCGGTCCAGCCGGTGTGGAACAGGACGATGTCGCCCTCGCGGATCTCGACGCCCTGCTGGCCCATCGCCTCCTGCACCTCGGCGAGGGTGATCGGGTGGCCGCCCTCCAGGAACTCGACCCCGGCGTGGGCGGCCATGTCGATGATCACGGCGCGGCCCACCAGCGGCGGCACGTTGTGCGTGCCCAGCTTGGTCAGGCCGGTGATCTGGGCGAAGTCCGACCACTCGTTGCAGTTGTAGAAGGTGGTTCCGGTGCCGAAATGGCCCAGGCCGTCGAGCTGGCTGCCGATGCCGAACCAGATCTGCGCCAGGTCGTCGTTGGCGATGGCGGGATAGCCCAGGTCGATCGGCTTGCCGCCGGTATGGCCGGGCTGCACGACCTGCAGGCTCAGGCCGCGGGGCGGATAGGCGGGGGTCTCCGAGTCGATGGTGATGCCCAGCGGCGTGGCCTTGCCCATCTTGATCAGCTCGGCGGCCATCTTCACCCGGTCCGCCGTCACCAGGTTGGCCGAGCCGATCTCGTCCTCGGCGCCCCATTTCGACGGCGCGCAGTCCTGCGCAAGCGCCGGGGCCGCGAAAGCCCCTGCCACGAGACCAAGCGTGATCAGCGCGCCGGCGGCGCGGTTTGCAATCGACATGGCGATTCTCCTCCCTGCGGGGCCGCTTCTGCGACTCCCTTAATTAAGCAGTGAGTTAAGGTTAACGCAGCGTCGGCGCCCGATCAACCTCGGCGTGCGCTGCGCGCCCGGTCCTCCCCGCGCGAGACACGCCCGACGCGGCCCGGAGCGAGACGCGCGCGACCCTGATCCGGCGCGGGACTCGTGGCGCCCGAATTTGCGCGGCGCGCGCCGGGCCGCCCGCGCCCGACCCTGCGGCGCGGGCCCCCGGAAAGAGAACGGGCGGCCGAAGCCGCCCGTTCGATCCCCTCGGAGGCGCGTGGTTCAGTAGAGCGCCACCGGGTTGATGATCATCTGCACCGTGCCGCGGATCCGGGCCTGGCCGAGCACGAACATGAACTCGTTCACGCCCGCGTCGACCAGGGGCTTCGTCTCCATGGTCTCGAGGATGTAGATGCCGTTCTCCTGCAGCAGGACGACGTGGCCGTAGAAGGCGCCCTCGCCTTCCTTCGGGGGGACCGGCTCGACGCCCCAGGTGTCGGCGCCCACCGCCATCACGTTCAGCCCGGCCAGGTAGCGCGAGCCCGAGACCGACAGCCCCGGCTCGCCCGAGACCCAGGCCTGCGGGTCGCTCTCCAGCATCGCCGAGGTCCAGCCGGTGTAGAACAGGACGATGTCGCCCTCGCGGATCTCGACGCCCTGGGCGTCGGCGGCGGCCTTGACCTCCTCCTCGCCGAAGCTCTCGCCGGCGTCGAGATGCGCCTTGCCGAAATGCTTGGTCATGTCGATCACCACGCCCCGGCCGACCAGCGGCGGGATGTCGTGCACGCCCAGCTTGGTCAGACCGGTGATCGCCGAGATCTCTTTCTCATCCAGGCAGTTGTAGTAATACCCGTGCTCGCCGAGATGCCCCAGCCCATCGATCTGGGAGCCGATGCCAACCCAGGTCTGCAGAACGTCGTCGTTGTAGTTGCCCTCGTAGCCGAAGGCCGACAGCTTCTGGCCTCCCTGCTGGTTGGGCTGCACCACCTGCAGCGACAGCGAGCGCGGCGCGAAGGCCGGGGTCTCCGGGCCGATGACGATGCCCAGCGGCACCGAGACGCCCTGCTTGACCAGCTTCAGCGCCTCCATCGTGCGCTCGGGGCTGACCAGGTTGGCCGAGCCGAGGGTGTCGTCCTTGCCCCATTGGTCGGAGTGCACGCACTCCCCGGCGAGCGCGCCGCCCGCGAAGGCAAGCGAGGTCAACGCGACGAGGGCGCCGCGGGCGTGGATCTTCAGCGACATGTCAGTCCTCCCTGTGCCGGGGGCGTCTGCGTCGCGCCCCTCGGTCGTGAGCGAACAGTGTCGACCTCGCCCGCGCCGATCAAGCAGAGATTTCGTAACGGAAGCTGAATGCGGCCGCCGCCGCGGCGCCCCGATCGGGAACGGCTTCGGCGCCGGGCGGTCATCGCCCTGCCGCGATCGCCCGCCACCTCCTGCGCCGATCCCTGGACCCCGGGGGCCCGGGCGCCGCGATCCGCGCGCCGGCCCCGAAGATGGAGCGCGCGCCATGCCCCTCACCCTCTCCCCCCGCCTTCCCGCGCTGCTGGCGGCGGCGCTGGCCGTCTGCACGCCGGCGTCGGCGCAGCCCTCGGGCCCGGGCCTCGCCGGGCGGGGGGCGCCGGAGCTCGGCGCCGCGATGGGGCTCGCGGCCGCCCCGATCGGCGACCCGGCCGCCGAGCCCGGCGCGCCGGCGCCGGCCCCCGGTCCCGACGGCTCCCAGGAGCCGCCGGCCGAAGATCTGCCGGCCTGGGTGGATGCGGACGCGCGCGGCACGCTCTCGGTCACGTTCGAGAACGACATCTTCGGCGACGACGACAAGGATTACACCAACGGCGTGCGCTTCGACTACGTGACGCCCCGCAACAACCGGACGGCGGCGGGGCGGCTGGCGAAACGGGGGCTCTACGGATGGTTTTCGGACGCCGAGGACTGGTACGAGTTCTACACGCTGGGGCAGAACATGTACACGCCCTCGGACATCTCGCGGCGCACGCCGCCGGCGGGGGACCGGCCCTATGCGGGCTTCCTCTACGGGGGCTTCGGGGTCTCGGCCGACCGGGGCGACCGGCTGGACACGATCGCGCTCGAGGTCGGGGTGGTGGGCCCCTCCTCGCAGGCCGACCGGACCCAGACGCTGGTGCACGACGTGATCGGCGCCCAGAAGCCGCGCGGCTGGCATACGCAGCTCGAGGACGAGCCGGGCGTGCGCCTGGTCTACGAGCGCAAGTGGCGCTTCGGCGCGGACCTGCCGCTGCCGGCGCTGGACCTGTCGGTGGACTGGGCGCCCTCGGTCACTGCGACGCTGGGCAATGTCGAGACCTCGCTGGCGGCCGGGGGCATCGTGCGGCTGGGCCAGGACCTGGCGGACGACTACGGTCCGCCGCGGGTGCGCCCGGCGGTCGCCTCGCCGGGCTTCTTCCGCAACGAGGACGACTTCGGCTGGTACGTCTTCGCGGGCGTCGAGGGCCGCGTCGTGGGCCGCAACATCTTCATCGAGGGCAACACCTTCGGCGGCGTCGACGGGGTCGAGCCCAACCGCCTGGTCGCCGACGTCCAGGCCGGCGCCGCGATCCAGGTCGGCCGGATCGAGCTGAGCTTCACCCAGGTCCTGCGCACCGAGGAATACGCCGGCCAGGACGGCCCCGCCGTGTTCGGCTCGGTCAACCTCCGCACCCGCTTCTGACCCCCCGGCCTCCCTGCCTCCCTCCCGCGCCGGCGGGCGCCCCCGGCGCAACGCCCGCCGGCCCCCGCAAAGCGCCTGTTCTCCGGAGCCGTCCATCGCGGATGCCGTAAGAGCGACTCGCCCCC
>CAXGVP010000341.1:0-4856 GCA_964013055.1 uncultured Albimonas sp. | reverse complement strand
ACGCCAGCACGAAGGAGATCACCACGCCGATGGTTCCCACCGCGAGCGAAATGCCGATGGCGTGCAGGGTGCGCGAGAAGATGTCCTTGCCCTGCGCGTCGGTGCCGGCGATGTGGATGAAGCCCTCCCCCTCCAGGCCGAAGAGGTGGGTGTTCATCTCGATGCCGGGGATGAAGACCCGGCCCAGGCCCGGCACGGTCCAGTCGAGGCGGAACCAGTGGTAGGTCCAGCCCTCGGTGAAGAAGGCGACGTAGTTGCGCTCCTCCGTCTCGCGGGTCACCCAGCGGAAGTTGGTGTCGGCGCCGCGGTAGCGCTCCACCCCCTTGATGAACGGCACGGCCGAGCAGCCCCGGTCGTCGCAGAACTGCGGGATCTGGGGGGCGCCGTTGGTGTAGTCGGCGTTGCGCCCGGCCGAGGTCGGGTCGTAGGGCGACAGGAAGTCGGCGAAGAGCCCGCAGAGCACGAACAGCATCAGGATCGCGGCCGCCACCATCGAGGAGCGCTTGCGCTTGAACCGCGCCCAGATCAGCTGGCCCTGGGAGGCGGTGAAATAGTCCTCCTTCGACCTCGCCGCGCCGCGGCCGAAGACCCGGGCGATCATTTGAACAGCCCCTTGCGCACGCGCGGATCGATCACCGCGAGGAGAATGTCGGTCAGGAAGTTCAGTCCCACGATGGAGGCGGTCAGCATGAAGATGATCGCGCCCGCCAGCTCCTGGTCGTTCGACCGCGCCAGCGCGTCGAACAGCAGTTTTCCGGCGTCGGTCAGGATCAGGACCACGGCGACGATGGGCAGCTCGTTGAACACCCGGTTGAGGTCGAAGCCCACGGAATTGACCAGCGGCCCCAGCGCATGGCGCGCCGGATAGCGCCACAGCAGACGCCTGCCGGTGACGCCGCGGGCCATGGCGGCGGTGACGTAGAGCTTGTCGAGCTCGTCGGAGACCAGCGCCCGCACGGTCTGCAGGGCGAAGGCGGTGGCCGACCAGCCCAGGATCACGATCGGGACCCAGGCGTGGGCGAGCATGTCCACGAACTTCGCCCAGGTCCACGGCGCCTCGCGGAACTCGGCCGAGAACAGGCCCGTGAGGTCGGTCTTCCAGAACACCGTGGCCGACAGCAGGATGATCAGCGCCAGCAGGAAGTTGGGCAGGGCGAGGCCGAGATAGGAGGCGAACCGCAGGATCGAATCCGACCACCCCCCCCGCACCCGGGCCGAGAGGATGCCGACCGGCACCGCGATCAGGTAGGCCAGCGCCAGCGCGCCGAGGCAGATCGCGAGCGAGAGCCAGAACTTGTCGCCCACGATGGTGGTCACGTCCGCGCGGATCAGGCACGACGTGCCGAAGTCGCCGTCGGCGAACACCCCCCAGACCCAGCCGCCCCAGCGCTCCACGAACGGGCGGTCGAGGCCCATGGTGACCTCCATCGCGCGGATGTCGGCCTCGGTGATCGTCTGCCCCTGGGTGTTCTTGTAGGCGATGTAGCGCTCGGCGCAGTTCCCCGGCACCAGCTCCATCAGCGAGAACACGATGAAGGAGATCAGCAGCAGCGTGGCCAGCGAGCTGACCAGGCGCACGGCGATGAAGCGGAGGAAGGCCATGCGGGGCGGCGGCTCCTGGCGCATCTGCGCGGCGAGGCCGCGCGGGCTGGGACGTGGCGCGGCGAGGCCGCGCGGGCTGGGACGTGGCGCGGCGAGGCCGCGCGGGCTGAGACGTGGCGCGGCGGGGCCGCGCGGGCGGGTGCGTGGCGCGGCGATCGGTGCGGGCGGCCCGCGGGAGGATCGGGAAAGAGGGCGCGCGGCCGGGCGGGGCCGGCCGCGCGCGCGGTCTCAAGCGACCGGCGTCAGTCCGCCAGCGACCACTGCTGCGGGCGGTAGGGGTAGACGCGGTAGTACTCGTAGGACCAGGTCTTCGGCGTCTCGAAGTTCTCGAGGCTGGCGGAGTGGTAGATCGGGTTCGGCGCCTCCACCAGGCCGATGAAGATGAACTGGTCGAGCTGCGCCTCGATCAGCTTCGCGCCCAGTTCGTCGGACTCGGGCGTGCCGGGCAGGTGCTGCTGCCACGCGAGCACCAGGTCTTTCCACTCGCCGACCCAGGCGGGGGGCTCGACGCCTTCCTTGCCCTCGGTCTCGATGTACTGGGCCCACAGCATGCCGTTGCGCAGGAAGAAGTAGCTGCCGAAGGGCGCGATGAAGGGCTGCGGGTCGCCCAGCAGCACCGGGATCGGGGCGCCGTGCAGCCAGACGTGGACCGAGAGCTCGTTGGCCGACTGGGCGGCGCGATACTCGTCGGGCGTCACCTCCTTGATGGTGGCGTTGACGCCGACGTCCTGCCAGTGCTGGGCCACCAGCTCGATCACCGCGGTGGCGACGCCCTGGGTGGCGAACTGGATGTTGAGCGTCAGCGGCGAGCCGTCGGGCAGGTCGCGCCAGCCGTCGCCGTCCTTGTCGACCACGCCCAGCGCGTCCAGCTTGGCCTTGGCGCCGTCGGGGTCGTATTCGGTGGCGAAGGTGGCCTGCTCCTCGGTTGCGAACGACGGCGTGGGCGCGAAGGTCAGCGCCTGCATCGGGGCGCCGAGGTCGAAATAGGCGACCGAGTTGATCTCGTCGCGGTTGATCGCCGTGGACATCGCCAGGCGCCAGTCCTTCTCGGAGAACAGGGCCCGCTTGCCCTCGTCGGCGTCGGTCAGGTTGAAGGTGATGGTGGGCGAGGCGATCTGCGGGCGCAGGTCGACGACGTAGCCGCCGGCCTCCTGCCCATCGAGAAGCGTGGGCGCGTCGGGCAGGGTGATCGACTGGGATTTGTAGTCGACCTCCCCGTTGACCATCTTGAGGATCCGGACCTCGTTCTCGTTGACGTAGAGCTCGGCCATCTCGTTGAAGTAGGGCAGCTGGTTGCCGGCGGTGTCCACCATGTGGAAGTAGGGGTTGGCGACCACGCGCCGGCCCTCGGTGGTGTCCTCGACGACGATATGGCTCTCGAGCGTGGGGGCCACGGCCGCGGGCAGCGAGGGGATCTTCTCGGGGTCCTTGAGGTAGGGCGAGGGCACGTCCTTCCAGTCCGACGCGCCGTAGTAGAAGTTGATCAGCTCATAGCCGCTCTCGAAGCCGAGCGCCTTGGCCTTCTCGTCCGCGTCCGCCGAGACGTCGGGGTGGAACGGGCCGAAGAAGTGCTTCGGCAGGAACGGCTGGGCGAAGTCGGTGGCGAAGGAGGCCAGCAGGCCCGGCTTCGGCGCGGCCATCGAGAACTTGACGGTCGCCTCGTCCACGACCTCGACCGTGAAGGGCTCGCCGCCGGCGAACCACAGGTCGCGCGGCTTCTCCACGAGGTTCTGGTTCATGGTGACGTCGTTGTACCAGAAGGCGACGTCCTCGGCGGTGAAGGGCGCGCCGTCCGACCACTTGTGACCCTTGCGCAGGACGAAGGTCAGCTCGGTGAAGTCGTCGTTCCAGGTCCAGGACTTGGCGACGTTCGGGACGATCGTCTGCAGGTCGTCGGAGAAGCGCACCAGGTTCACATGGCGCACCGAGAGCAGGTCCGAGGTCCCCGCCTCGGTCGCGTTCGACAGCCCGTCGAGCACGCCGCCGTAGACGCCGATCTTCGTGTAGGGGGCGACGACGAGGGGCTCCTCGGGCAGGCGCTCGGCCACCGGGGGCAGCTCGGCGGGGTTGCCGACGATCTTCGCGTTCAGCTCCTCGATCTCGGGGTTGTCCTGGAAGGTCAGCTCGCAGGAGGCCAGCTCCTGGAACTCGGCCAAGTCGTACTGCTGCGGGTAGGCCCCGGGCGCGATCCCCATCGTGTCGACGACGGTGACGGCCGGGCAGTCGGCGGCCGAGGCGGCGGTGGCGAAGACGGTCGCGACGGCGCAGAGCGAAGCGCTCGCGAGCAACTGGCGTTTCATGCGGTCCTCTTGATTTCCTGGAGTGAGCTGCGGAACTCGGGGCTGGTCGGCGGCCTTGGGAGGGGGGCCTGCATGGCGTTTCGCCGCCGCCGGATGACGGGGCGGGAACAGGCTGCGACTCGCCTTACGCGCCTGTCAAGCGAAGCGGACCGCAGCGCCGTTCATTCGCGCGCCAACGAAGACCGGCGCCTTTTCGACAGGCGCGCGTGCGCAAACCGCAGGCGGTTTGCGTTCATCTCGTCTCGAAACGTCTGGAAAGCTGTCGTTGGGGAAGGCGGCCGCTCGCCCTCGTTCCGCCCGCCGCGCGGGGACGGAGGGCGGGTCAGGGGCCCGGGATCGTTGGGGAAACGCGGCGCGGCGCCGGGAATCGCCGCGTCAGCCGCCGATCTCGACGGCGAAGTTGCGCACGCCGCCGCGGCGGGCGAAGCGCGCGCGCAGGGCGGTCTCGTCCAGCGGGCCGGCGCCCTCGCCCGAGACCGCGACGGGCGCGTCGCCGAAACAGGCCAGCAGGTCGCGCGTCGCCTCGAACGCGCGGCGGGTGGCGAACAGCGTCCACGATCGGCGCAGCTTCTTGGTCAGCAGGCGCGGGTGCAGCGACAGGTGCAGGGCCGCGCCCTCGGCCCGTCCGCCCAGCCGGGCGCGCAGGCGGGCGAGCTCGGGGCCGAGCGCATATTCGTGCCCCTCGATGTCGACCTTCATCAGCGCCGGGCCCTCGCCCGCGCGGTCGGCGACTTCCTCGACCGTGACGGTGGGGACGTGCACCGGCTCGCCCTTGTGCACGCCGAGCGCCGAGGTCATCGAGCCGCCCAAGCCCCGGCGTCCGCCGAACAGCGTCAGGCCGCCGCCGTCGGCGTGCAGCGCGGCGGGGATCACCTCGGCGCGCAGGCCGTTCAGCGCCAGGTTCTCCTCCAGCGCGGCGCGGGCCACGGGGGCGGGCTCCAGCGCCGCGACGCG
>CAXGVP010000340.1:0-4862 GCA_964013055.1 uncultured Albimonas sp. | reverse complement strand
CCGCCTCGCCGCCTCGCCGCCTCGCCGCCTCGCCGCCGGGCCGCTCAGGCCACCGCGGCCGTCGGCGGGCGGGGGGCGAGGGCGGCGACGGCGACCGGGCCGAAGCCCTTCATCCGCGAGGTGCGGGGGCGGGCGAGCGCGAACTCCTCCGACAGGTCCGCGGCCACGCTCTCGCACACCGTGATCTCCATCGGCTCGGACAGGGCCTGCAGGCGGGCGGCGAGGTTCACCGCCGGGCCGAACACGTCGTAGACGTATTTCTGCACGCCGACGACCGAGCCCACCACCGGCCCCGAGGCCAGCCCGATCCGCGCCCGCCAGCGGTGCGGGTGGGTCTGGTTGCGCCGGTGGAGGTAGCGGATCATCTTGCTCGCGCAGCGCGCCGCCGACAGCGCATGTTCGGGGTTGGCATGGGGCAGGCCGGCCACCGCCATGTAGCAGTCGCCGATGGTCTTGATCCGCTCGCAGCCATGCATCTCGCCGATGCGGTCGAAGGCGGTGAACAGGTCGTTGAGCTCGGCCACCGTGGTCGTCGGGTCGGCCGAGGCCGCCATCTCGGTGAAGCCCACGAAGTCGAGCATGATCACCGACACCGGTTCGAACAGGCGCGGCGCGACCGAGCCGAAGGTCTTGTATTCGTCGTAGACCGTGCGCGGCATGATGTTCAGGAGGAGCTTCTCCACCTGCACCTTCTCGCGCTCCAGCTCCCGGTTGCGGCGCTCGGTCAGGGCGACGTAGCTGTCGATCATCGCCTCCGTCTCCTTCAGGCGGGAGACGTTCTGGCACTCCAGCACCAGGATCGGGCGGTCGTCGTGCATCGCCCGGCGCACGCGGGTCTCGAGGATCAGCTCGCGGCGTTTCGGGCGCGCGCGCAGCTCCAGCGCGGGGCCGTCGACGGCGGCGAGCAGGGCCTCGGGGGGCAGGGCCTCGACGGCCTCGGGGACGCGGACGCCGGGCTCGGCGGCGGGGTAGAGCGCGGCGAAGGCGGGGTTGCGGAACAGGATCCGCAGGTCCTGCGCGTCGACCAGGCACAGGCCGACGCCCATCGCGTCCAGCAGCCGGGCGGAGATGTTCGGGGGCGGCATGGCGGTCTCCTCATCCCACGATCAACGAGCGGCGCGCCTCGACCGCGGCCAGCACCGTGCGCCGGTCCTCGTCCGAGAAGCCGGCGTCGGCGAGCGTGTCCGAGATCAGGGCGGCGATCTCGTCGAAATGCGCGTGCGTCACGGCCAGGTGGGCGTGGGCGCGGGCGAGACGTTCCTCGGCGAAGCTCGCCGGGCCGCCCAGCAGCATGGCCATGAACCGGGTCTGGTGGTCGATCAGGCGGGCCATGTCGACGTGTTCGAAGAACGGGCCGACGAGGTCGCTGTCGAGCGCGCGCTCGTAGAAGTCCATGATCACGCGGCGCAGGACGGACATGCCGCCGTACTTCTCGAACAGCGGCTGGGCGCAGGCGGGGGCGGCGGCGGGCATCGGGGCATACCTCTCATGGGCGGGGGACGCGGGGCCGGGCAGGGCCCCGCGCAGTGGTCTCAGGCGCGGTAGACGATCACCTCGGCGTATTCGCCGGGCACGATCATCGCCGTGTCGTCGGCCGAGGCGGCGCGGGCGAGGGCGATCAGCTCCGCCTCCAGCGCCGCCGCGCCCTCGGGGCCCACGGCGAGGAAGGCCTTGTTCATCGGCCCGTAGACCTGGCGCCACAGCTCGATCCAGTGGGCGGGGGAGCGGAAGCGGAACACGAACTCGCGCCGGTTGAACTCGATGGCGCGGGCGGCGGGGCGGAACAGCGCCTCGATCCGCGCCTCCGAGCCCCACTCCAGCGGCGAGCGCACGCCGGCGGGCGGGGGCACGTGGCGGCCGATGGTGCGGAACACCTCGCCGATGAAGCCCTCGGGCGTCCAGTTGGCGAGCCCGATGCGGCCCCCGGGGCGGCAGACGCGGGCCAGTTCGCCCGCCGCGGCCTCCTGGTCGGCGGTGAACATCACCCCGAAGGTCGAGAGCACGGCGTCGAAGGAGCCGTCGTCGAAGGGCAGGTCCTCGGCATCGGCCACGCGGAAGGCGACGGGCAGGCGCTCGGCCTCGGCGCGGGCCATGCCGGCCTTCAGCCAGCTTTCCACATAGTCGGTCGAGACCACGTTGCAGAAGCGGCGGGCGGCGGCGAGCGTGGCGTTGCCGTTGCCCGCGGCCACGTCCAGCACCCGGTCGTCGGGGCGCAGGTCGGTGGCCTCGGCCAGGCGCTCGCCGACGATCTGCAGGGTGGTGCCGACGGCGGGATAGTCGCCGGCGGCCCAGGTGGCCTGCTGCTTCGCCTTCACCGCGGACAGGTCCGCCGTGGTGGGGGTTTCGATGTTCATGGGCCGTCTCCTTGCGGTCCGGGTCGACGTTCGATGTCCCGGACCCTGCCCGCAGCCCGCCGTTCCCGCTTGCAAGCGATCTGCAGGAGATCTGGAGAAGCCTGCAGGAACCCCGGAAAACCGTTTCGGCCGCTGCGTCGTTGGTTCGGGCGCGAATTCGGGTTACCGTTGCGGAAAGGATCCGCCATGCGCTTCGCCTTCGAGACCTACGAGCTGGACGTCGACCGCGCAGAGCTTCGGCGCGACGGCGAGCCCGTGCCGATCGAGCCGCAGGTCTTCGACCTGCTGCACCTGCTGGTCTCGGCCGGCGACCGCATGGTCACGCGCGAGGAGATCTTCGAGCGGATCTGGGGCGACCGCATCGTCTCGGACGCGGCCCTGTCGAGCCGGGTGCGCGACGTGCGCCGCGCCGTCGGCGACGACGGCCGCGCCCAGCGGCTGATCCGCACCATCCACCGCCGCGGCCTGCGCTTCGTGGGCGAGGCCCGGGCGCTGGACGCCGAGGCCCCGCCCGCGCCCTTGGCCGAGACGCTCCCCGCCGCGCCCGCGCCCTCGCCCGACCCGGCGCCCGGCGCCGGCGACGACCCGCTCGACCGGCCGGCGGTGGCGGTGCTGCCGTTCGAGGATCTCTCGGACGCGCCCTCGCCGATGCTGGCCGACGCGGTGGCCGACGAGGTGGCCGCGGCGCTGGCGGCCTGGCGCTCGTTCCCGATCCTGTCGCGCAACTCCGCCTTCCGCTTCCGCGCGAGCCCCCTGGGCGCGCCGGAGATCGGGGCGGCGCTGCGGGCGCGCTACCTGGTGTCGGGCTCGATCCGCCGCTCGGGCGGGCGCATCAAGGTGCAGGCGGCGCTGGTGGATGCGCAGAGCGACCGGCGCCTGTGGGACGAACGCTTCGCGCGCGACCTCGACGAGCTGCGCGACGTCGAGGAGGAGATCGCCGCCCAGGTCGCCGCCGCCATCGTGCCCGAGCTGGAGGGGGCCGAGGCCCGCCGCGCCCACCGCCGCCCGCCGGGCGACCTCGGCGCGTGGGAGCTGGCGATGCGCGCCTCCTGGCTGATCGCCTCGGGGCTCGAGCATCACCCCGAGGCCGAGCGCCTGGCGATGCGCGCGGCCGAGCTCGCCCCCGGCTGGGCGCTGCCGCTGACGCTGATCGCCACCTCGCGCTTCCAGCAGGCGATGTCGGGGTTTTCGGTCGCCGACAGCCGCGGCGCCTTCTCCTCGACGCTGGAGGCCGCGCGGCAGGCGCTGGACATCGACCGCGGCTCCTGGGTCGCCCACGCGCTCGCCGCGGTGGGGGAGCTGTGGACCAACCGCAACCACGAGCGCGCGCTGCTGCATGTGAACCGGGCGATCGAGCTGAACCCCTCGGCGGCGGTGAACTACCATTTCGGCGGCTGCATCACCGGCTTCTCCGGCGACCCCGAGGCCGCGCGCCATCATCAAGAGCGTCTGTTCCGCCTCGACCCCGTCTATCCCTACCGCGCGGTGATCGAGGCCGATCTCGGCCTGTGGCACCTGCTGGAACGCTCCTGGGATGCGGCGGACGATCGGCTGACCCGCGCGCGGAGCTGGGATCCGGGCTACGGGCGCGCCCACCAGCGGCGCATCGCGCTGTCGGGCCTGACCGGGGACCGCGACTCGGCGCTGGAGGCGGCGCGGCGGCTCTCGGACCTCGGGCTGCCGCTGGAGTTCGACGCGATCATGGCCACCTATCCGTTCCGCGACCCCGACCACGCCGAGATGTTCGGCGAGGGGCTGCGCCGCTCGGGCGTCAACTTCTGAGGCCGCGCGCCAGGAAATAAACCGACCGACCGTTTTGTTATTGAAGCCCGGCCCCGCCGGCGGCATGGTGCGCCCCAGGCGAACCGACCGGGGAGGCGCGACGGTGGCATTGCGGACGCGGGTGACGGAGCTGCTCGGCATTGAGCATCCCATCGTCATGGGAGGATTGACGTTCTACGGCCGGGCGGAGCTTGCAGCCGCGGTCTCCAACGCCGGCGCGCTGGGGATGCTGACCGCGCTGACCCAACCCTCGCCCGAGGCTCTGGCGGCCGAGATCGCCCGTTGCCGCGAGATGACCGACCGACCGTTCGGGGTGAACCTGACGATCCTCCCCACCATCGACCCGGTTCCCTACGACGCCTACCGGCGTGCGATCATCGAGGGCGGGGTCCCCGTCGTCGAGACCGCCGGCCGCAACCCCGCCCCCCATGTCGAGGACCTGCGCGCCCATGGCGTGAAGGTGATCCACAAGTGCGCCTCGGTCCGCCACGCGCTCGCGGCCGAGCGGATGGGGGTCGACGTGATCTCCATCGACGGCTTCGAATGCGCGGGCCACCCGGGGGAGGAGGACGTCGGCGGGCTGGTGCTGATCCCCGCCGCGGCCGACCGGGCGACGATCCCGATGATCGCCTCGGGCGGCTTCGCCGACGGCCGCGGGCTCGCCGCCGCGCTGGCGCTGGGGGCCGAGGGGATCAACATGGGCACCCGCTTCTGCGCCACCGCCGA
>CAXGVP010000339.1:0-4872 GCA_964013055.1 uncultured Albimonas sp. | reverse complement strand
GCGGCCGGCCGTCTCGCCGCCTTGGCGGATCGGGCGCCGCGCCCCACATCCCCGGGATGACCCCAACCCGCCTCGCCCTCCGCATCCCCGCCACGCTCGCCTTCGCCGCCGCCCTGGCCGCGGCGCCGCCCGCCCTCGCCCAGCAGCAGCCGGGCCCGCCTCCCGCCCCGGAGGCGAGCCCGGACGAGGGATGGCTTCCCGAGATCCCCGGCCTCGACGAGATGACCGACGCCGCACGCGAGGCGCTCGAGCGGCTGCGCTCGGAGCTCGGCCCCGCTCTGCGCCAGATGCGCGACGCCGTCGCCATGCTCGACGACTACGGCCCGCCCGAGATGCTGCCCAACGGCGACATCCTGATCCCGCGGCGCGAGACCGAAGACGACGCGCCCGAGGCCGCCCCGGACCCGCAGGGATCCGCAGAGGATCCGCCCGCCTCCATCGACCTCTGATCCGCAGGGCCGCCCCGCCCTTCCGTCCGTCCCGCCCGGCGTCTATCACTGGACCCGACGCACATCCCCGACCGGAGCCCGGCGCCGAAGGCGCCGCCCTCGAACGGCCCGCTCCGACCGACCCGAAAGGACCTTCCATGCTCCACGCCCCCCGACCGTTTCCGATGCGCGACGCGGCCGAGGCCTCCGCCGGCGCGACGCCCCTGGGCGACCTGCCGGAGTGGAACCTCGACGACCTCTACGCCGGCCCCGACGACAAGGCGCTCCGCGCCGACCTCGACGCCGCGCGGGAGGAGGCCGCCAAGCTCGCCGAAGACTACGAGGGCAAGCTGGAGAGCCTGACCGGCGACGAGCTGGGCTGGGCCGTCGCCCGCTACGAGGCGCTGCAGCAGAAGCTGGGCCGGGTGATGAGCTACGCGGGCCTGCGCCTCTACCAGAACACCTCCGACCCCGAGCGCGCCAAGTTCATGGGCGACCGGCAGAACGAGGTGACCGAGATCACCGCGCCCATCGTGTTCCTGACGCTGGAGATCAACCGTCTCTCGGACGCGAAGCTCGACGAGATGGCGGGCGAGAGCCCGACCCTCGCCCGCTACCGCCCGTGGCTGGAGCGGGTGCGCGCCTACCGCCCCTACCAGCTGTCGGACGAACTCGAAAAATTCCTCCACGACCAGTCGGTCGTCGGCGCCACCGCCTGGAACCGGCTCTTCGACGAGACCATGGCCCGCCTGACCTTCCACGTGGAGGGCGAGGACGAGCCGCTGCCGCTGGAGTCGACCCTCACGCTGCTGTCGGACGCCGACCGCTCCCGCCGGGCCGCCGCCGCCGCGGCGCTGTCGGAGGTCTTCGCCGAGAACCTGCCCCTCTTCACCCGCATCACCAACACGCTGGCGAAAGAGCACGAGATCGAGTGCCGCTGGCGCAAGATGCCCACGCCCCAGACCGCGCGGCACCTTGCGAACCACGTCGAGCCGGAGGTGGTTGAGGCCCTGCGCGACGCCGTGGTCGCGGCCTATCCGCGGCTCTCGCACCGCTACTACGCGCTGAAGGCGAAGTGGCTGGGCCTCGAGAAACTGCAGCACTGGGACCGCAACGCGCCGCTCCCCGACGAGCCCGACCGCAGGGTCGGCTGGGAAGAGGCGAAGGCGATGGTGCTCGACGCCTATGCCGGCTTCGATCCGAAGATGGCCGAGCTGGCGCAGCCGTTCTTCGAGAAGGGCTGGATCGACGCGCCGGTGAAGCCCGGCAAGGCCCCCGGCGCCTTCGCCCACCCCACGGTGACCGACGTGCATCCCTATGTGATGCTCAACTACCTCGGCAAGACGCGGGACGTGATGACGCTCGCCCATGAGCTTGGCCACGGGGTGCACCAGATCCTCGCCGCCGAGCAGGGCGAGCTGCTGTCGAACACCCCCCTGACCCTGGCCGAGACGGCCTCGGTCTTCGGCGAGATGCTGACCTTCAGAAAACTGCTGGACGCCGAGACCGACCCGAAGAAGCGGCGCACGCTGCTGGCGGGCAAGGTCGAGGACATGCTCAACACGGTCGTGCGCCAGATCGCCTTCTACGACTTCGAGTGCCGGGTCCACGCCGCCCGCGCCGAGGGCGAGCTGACCGCCGAGGACATCGGCCGCATCTGGATGGCGGTGCAGACCGAGAGCCTCGGCCCGGCGTTCGAGTTCGCCGACGGCTACGAGGCCTACTGGACCTACATCCCCCACTTCATCCACTCGCCCTTCTACGTCTACGCCTACGCCTTCGGCGACGGGCTGGTGAACGCGCTCTATGCGGTGTTCGAGGAGGGCGAGCCGGGCTTCCAGAAGAAGTATTTCGACCTGCTCGCCGCCGGCGGCTCCAAGGGCCACAAGGAGCTGCTGGCGCCCTTCGGCCTCGACGCCACGGACCCGGAGTTCTGGCAGAAGGGTCTTGGATTGATCGATCGGATGATCGGCGAGCTGGAAGCGATGGACGTCTGAGCCGACGCCGGGGGCGAAGCGGAGACGCCCGCCCCCGGACAAAGCCCGCCCGCAGGGCGCCTGTGGGCCGGGGAACCCGACCCTCGCCGAGGGCGTGGACCTGGCGGAGGGGCGGACTCCCGGGCTCATAGGCGCCCTGCGGGCGGGCTTGGCTGCGCTGCGCGGGGGGCGAGGGCCTTGCGGACCTCCGGCGAAAACAAGGGACGCGCGCCTCGGGATCCCGGGGCGCGCGTCTCGCGTTTCAGAGGGCCGGCCCGCGGCGGGGCTGGCCGGGGGCGCGGGCAGCCCTTGAAGCGCTTGATCTCGCCGGAGCGCAGGCAGGGCGCATGGCCGTGCAGCGCCCGCTTCAGGATCGGCATCGGAGCAGGTAAGGCGCGATCACGTTCACCGCCGCCATCGAGAACGGCATGGCGTCGGAGACATCGATCACCGGGCCCGGGTTCGCCGATGACGATGAACCGGCAGACGTTCGCCTTGAACACGATCTCCTTCGTGGCGCCCTCGCCGAACAGGCAGGTCCAGGCCTTCAACCCGCAGCAGCTCCACGAGATCATCGTCGAGACGGCGAACAGCCCCGCCGCCGCCGCCAGAAGCAGCGGGAACCAGCTGAACGCCTGCGCGAAGGCCGCCAGGGTCGGCTGCACGCCCGCCACGTCGCCCTCGGTGGCGATGCGGCCCGCCTCGGCGTTCCAGACGTAGAGGCCCGTCTCGGGGTCCACGTTCAGAACGCCGGTTGTCACCATGACCGGGGCGGTCATGGTGCAGATGACGACCGTGTCGATGAAGGGCTCGAGGAGGGCGAGGCAGCCCTCGGTCACCGGCTCCCTGGTGCGCACGGCGGAGGGGGCGATGGCGGCCGGGCCGATGCCGGCCTCGTTGGAGAAGGCGGCGCGCCGGACGCCCTGGATCAGGGCGCCGGTCAAGCCGCCGACCACGCCCGGGCCGGTGAAGGCGCCCAGCAAGACCTGCCCGAAGGCCCAGCCGATCATCTCGCAGTTCATCGCCAGGATCAGCAGCGAGACCACCACATGGAAGACGCCCATGAAGGGGACCCCTTCTCGGTCGCCTTGGCGATGGACGTCAGCCCGCCCATGACCGCTGCGAAGGTCACGCCCGCCGGGACCACGCCGGTGATCCAGCCGGGGACGTCGCCCGGCACGCCAGCCGCCTGCGCATGCGCCTGGCTGGCCTGGACGATGGCGCCCCCGCCCAGCGCGCCGCGCATGGCGAAGATGCAGACCGGCGCCGCCAGGACCGGGGCGCCGGGCGGCCCGCGCTCCTTGAAGCCCATGGTGATGCACGACATCGGCCCGCCCGAGCCCCGGCCGTCGGGGTAGTCGTCGCGGCAGCGCCCGCCCTGCGAGCACTCGGTGAACCTGGTCGCCATGCCGAACAGGCCCGCGACCGCCATCCAGACGGCGGCCCCCGGGCCCACCGCCACCGCGGCGCCGGCGATGTCGCCCAGCCCCACCGAGCCCGGCACCGCGGTCGCCTGCGCCTGGAAGCGGCTGACCTCGCCCGCGTCGTCGGAGTCGGAATGGTCGCCCCTCGCCAGCTGGATCGAGCGCAGGACGCCCTTGAGCTGGATGAAGCCGAAATAGCCGGGCGTGGGCGCGGCTGAGCTCCTCCTTGCGGCCTTGCGGCGGGGGTGGCGCTCCTCCGGCTGAAGAGGACGGTGTCGGGGGAGCGCTCCCGCACATGCAGGACGTGCAGCCGGGCCCCGGAGCGCCTGGCCTGCGCGGCGGCCCGCGCAACGGGCGACGCCGCATCGCCCTTTGCCGCGAGTCGACGGCCTCCGCCGCCCGCGGGGGGGGCGTGCGGGGGCCGTGCGGCTCGCGCCTGGGGCGGGCGGGATCAGGGCGCGAGCAGGCCGTTGACGAAGGCGGTCTTGCGCTCGGCGTAGCCCCGCGCGATGCCGAGGTCGGAGAAGGCGTCGAAGGCGTGGATGCCGCCGGGGTAGACCGCCATCTCGGCCGTGTTCCCCGCCCCGACCCAGCGCCCGGCCATGGTCATGGTGTCGTCGAGCAGCGGGTCCGCCGTGCCCACCGAGAACAGCGCCGGCGGCATCCCCGCCAGGTCGGCGAGGATCGGCGAGAACATCGGGTTCTCGCGGTCCGCCGGCTCGGGGATCGACATCTCGGCGAACCAGGCGATCACCGGCGTGTTGAGGATCAGCTTGCGCCCGCCCCAGTTGCGCGCCGAGGCCGCCAGGCGCATGTCGTAGCACCCGTAGGTCAGAACCGCGCCCCTGATGCGCTCCAGCAGGCCCGCCTCGCGCAGCCTCAGCAGGGTGACGGCCGAGAGGTGCCCGCCCGCGCTCTCGCCGCCGATGACATAGGGGACGTCGCCCCAGGGCAGCGTCTCGATCGCCCATTTGGCGGCGGCGAAGCAGTCGTCGGGGCCGGCGGGGAAGGCGAAGTTGTTGTCCTCAGCGAGGGATTCGCCGC
>CAXGVP010000338.1:0-4879 GCA_964013055.1 uncultured Albimonas sp. | reverse complement strand
GGCGGCAGCGGCGACGACCTGATCCGCCTCAGCCGCCTGCAGCCCGGATCGGACCCCGACGTGGTCTACGGCGGCGGCGGCCCGGGCGAGGCCGCGGGCGACACCGTCTCGCTCGACTACGGCTTCGACGAGGTGGAGATCGACTGCGACCCCGCCGGGGGCACGATCCTGCGCGTCGGCGACCAGGTGATCGCGCGCCTCGACGGGGTGGAGTGGGTGGACTTCCCCGACCACGACCCGGTCCGCATCGACTCCTGCGTCACGATCTACGTCGGCGCCCGCCCCGGCGGCCTGTGGGAATGGACCGGCCCGGGCGCCGAGCGCCAGCTGCTGGGCGGCCACGTCAAGTCCATCACCTTCGGCGAACCGGGCGAGATCCTGGTCGCCGGCGCCGCCAGCATCCACGACCCCGAGACGGGCGCCGAGATCAACCCCGGCGCCGTGTTCGAGGATCCCATGGCCGTGCGCCTGCCGGTCTACACCTTCGACGTCGAGCGGGACGTCTACACCGTGCGCTCCGACTATGTGCTCGACCAGTCGACCTGGCATCTGTGGTTCGACGCCGACGCGCTCGAATACCTCCCCGGCGAGGGCCTCTTCGCCGCCGGACAGCTGGCGCTGGCGCAGATGGCCTTCGACGACCCGCATCGCGAAGAGGCCGTCGCCCAACGCTTCGACGACCTGCTGCTGCGCCTCGACCTCGGCGGCTCGGTCGGTTTCGCCGCCGGCCTCTCCCACGACGGCGCCGCCGAGATCGTCGGCCGCATCCCGAACGCCCACGCCGTGCGGCTCGAGGACACCGCGCTGCACCCCGACGGATCGGTCTTCGCGCTCTACTGGCGGACCAATTCGACGACCACCGACCCGATCGCCGCCGGCTACGAGATCCGGCGCCTGCCGGACCTCTACGGCGGCTCGCAGGGCTCGGCGCCCATCGTCTTCGAGTTTCCCGACGGCCATGCGCCCCACGCCATCGCCCTGGGCAGCGACGGCGCGCTCTATTTCCACGGCGACGGGCCCGAGGGACTGGGCCTCTACTTCCTCTCCGGCGCCTTCATCGAGGGCGCCGAGACCCCCTGGACCCCGGCCCCGCCCGAGTTCCTCGGCGTGCCCGTGGCCGGCGTCGGGGTCGAGGACCTGCTGATCCGCGGCACGCTCGACCAGGTGCGCCTCGCCTTCCGCCCGCCCCTGCAGCTCGACGGCGGCGCCGGCGACGACACGCTGGGGGGCGGCGCGGGCGACGACCGCCTGTTCGGCTTCGCCGGCGCCGACCTCCTGTTCGGCGGCGCCGGCGACGACCGGCTGGACGGGGGCGAGGGCGACGACGTCTACCGCCCCGGCGCCGGCCGGGACGTCAACGCGCTGGGCGAGGGCGCCGACCTCGTGGTCGGGACGCCCGAGGAGCTCGACGGCGACCGGATCGAGGGCCTCGCCCCCCGCTCCGCGATCCTGGTGCAGGGCGCCGCGTTCGCCCTCGATGCCCTCTCCTTCGACGAGACGGGGACGCGGCTGGGGATCGACCTCGACGGCGACGGCGCCCCCGACATGACGCTGGAGCTCGACCGCCCCCTCGCCGGCCGCAGCTTCGCCGTGGTGCAGGAGGGGGCGGACGCCCGCCTCTCCCTGGCCAACGCCGCGCCCGTGGCGGTGGACGACGCCTATCGCGTGCTCGCCGGCGACCGGATCGAGGCGGGGCTGCTGTTCAACGACCGCGACGACGACCCCGAGCCCCTGCAGGTCACCCGGATCACGCGCACCGAGGGGACGCTCGGCGCGCTGGAGATCGACGGCTACGGCCACTTCCGCTTCACCACCGACGGCGCCGAGACCCTGGCCCCCGGCGAAACCCGGACCGTGCGCTACGTCTACCGGGTCGAGGACCCCTCCGGCGCCCATGACGAGGGCGAGCTGAGCATCGAGATCCGCGGCGCCGACCAGCCGCCCCTCGCAACCGACGACGGGGTGCAGGTGGCGCAGGGCGGCTCGGCGACGCTCGACCTGCTCGCCAACGACCTCGACCCCGAAGGCGGCGCGCTGACCCTCGTCTCCGTCGGCGGGCAGGCGCTGGCCCCCGGCGAAAGCCTCGCCTTCGAGGGCGGAACCCTGACCCGCCTCGAGGAGGGACGCCTGCGGGTCGACGCCCCGGCCGGGGACCTCGCGCGGGGCGAGATCGCGACGCGCAGCCTCGACTACGCCGTCGCCGACGCGGGCGGCGGCCTCGCGCAGGCGACGCTGACGGTGACCCTGGTCGGCGCCAACGCCGCCCCCGCCGCGGCGGACGACGCGCTCTCGGCCACCGCGGACGGGGCCCCGGTCAGGCTGGCGCTGCTCGCCAACGACGCCGACCCCGACGGCGACGCGCTGAGCGTGGTCGACCTCGCCCTGTCCGGCCCGTCGCTGGGCGCGCTCTCGGTCGGCTCGGACGGCGAGGCGGTGTTCACGCCCGCCGCCCTGCCCGACCTGGCCCTCGGCGAAACCGCCGAGACCCGTTACCTCTACACCGTCTCCGACGGCTTCGGCGGCCTCGCCTCCGCGACCCTGCACGTCTCCGTCGCGGGCGTCGCCGAGCCGCCGGCCCCTACCGCGAGCCCCGGCTCGATCCTCGTCGAGACCGGCGATGCCACCGTCGACGCGCTGCTGGGCGACGACGACGGCCCGGGCGTGAAATGGGGCGAGCCCGGCGCCCCCTTCGCCTTCACCTATTCCTTCGTCGAGGCCGGCTGGACCCCGCCCGAGGGCTATTACACCGGCGGCGTCGCGGTCGCGACGACCCTCTCCGCCGCCGCCCGCGACGGCTTCCGCGCCGCCGCCGAGGCCGTCGCCGCCGTCGCCCGCGTCACCTTCGAGGAGACCACGGACGACGACCCGACCCGCCCCGCCCACCTGCGCATCGCCGCCGCCGCCTCGGTCGGCGGCGCCGCCACGCAGGGCTTCTCCGTGGTCAGCACCCTCGCATCGGAAAGCGAGGGCGAGGACCGCCTCGAGCTGTCCGCCGCCCATGGCGACATCTGGATCCGCGACGACCTGACCGAGTTCGGCGCCGGCTCCTCCGGCCTCTCGACCCTGGTGCACGAGCTTCTGCATTCGCTCGGCCTCTCCCACCCGTTCGAGGGCGCAAGCCTGCCCGAGGCGCAGGAGGACCAGCGCTTCACCGTGCTCAGCTACGACGACTCCCCCTACGCGACCGATGCGGGGACCCTGCACCCGGGCGCGCCGCAACTGCTCGACATCGCGGCGCTGCAGCACCTCTACGGCGCGAACGCGGCGACCGGGGCAGGCGACGACCTCCATGCCTTCGACGGGACCGCGATCCGCGCGATCTGGGACGCGGGCGGCCTCGACGCGATCAGCGCCGCCGCCCTGCCCCCCGGCGAGGGCGCGCGCATCGACCTGCGCCCCGGCGCGCTCTCCTCCATCGGCGCCGGAGGACTCTCGGACAACATCGCCATCGCCCGCGGGGTGGAGATCGAGACCGCCATCGGCTCGGCCGCGGCGGACGAGATCACCGGCAACGCGCTCGGCAACCGGATCGAGGGCGGCGGCGGCTTCGACCTGATCCGCCCGCTGGGCGGCGCCGACCTCGTGATCCTGTCCCCCGAAGGCGGCGTCGTCGCCGGCACGCCCGAAGAACTGGACGGCGACCGGATCGAGGGCTTCGGCGTCGGCTCGCGGCTCCAGATCGAGGGCGTGGTCCTCGACCCCGCCGCCGTCGGCGTCTCCGCCTCGGGCGAGGCGATCACCCTCGACCTCGACGGCGACGGCGCGCCCGACGTCTCCATCGCCCTCGACCGCGTCGTCCCGGCCGCCGCGCTCTCGGTCGCCGCCGGCGAAGGGGGCACGTCGATCGCGCGCCTCAACCTCGCCCCTACGCCCGCCGGACCGCTGGCCGGGCAGTCGGCGATCCAGGACCAGCCCTTCGCCTTCACGCTGCCCGCCGGGAGCTTCACCGACGACGGCGACGCCGCGCCGACCCTCTCGGCCACGCTCGCCGACGGGGGGCCGCTGCCCGCCTGGCTGGACTTCGTCGACGGCCGCCTCTCCGGCACGCCGGGCCCCGCGGACGTGGGCGCGCTGTCGCTGCGGATCGTGGCGACCGACGCCTTCGGCGCCCAGGGCTCGGGCCTGCTGCGCCTGGTGGTCGAGGACGTCAACGACGCCCCCACCGTCGCCGCGCCCATCGCCGACCGCACGGGGGTCGAGCACCAGCCCTTCGCCCTCGTCGTGCCGGCGGGGACCTTCGCCGACCCCGACGCCGGCGATGCGCCGACCCTCTCGGCCCGCCTCGCCGACGGCGCGCACCTGCCCGGCTGGCTGGACTTCGACCCCGCCGCCGGCCGCTTCTCTGGCACGCCGGGCGAGGGCGACGCCGGCGCGCTGACCCTGCGGCTGACCGCGACTGACCGCGCCGGCGCCTCCGTCTGGCTCGACTTCGCCCTGACCGTCGCGCCCGTCGACGACCTGCCCGTCGCCGCCGACGACGTCGCCGCGGTGGTCGAGGACGCCGCCGTCTCCGGCGACCTGCTCGCCAACGACCGCGACCCCGAGGGCGACCCGCTGCGCGTGACCCGGATCGACGACCGCCCCGTGGGCGAGGGCCTGACGCTCGCCGGCGGCTACGGCGAACTGACCCTCGCCCCCGACGGGACCTGGCGCTACGTCGCCGACCGCGCCGACCGTCTCGCCGCCGGCGAGCGCGCCGAGGACGTGTTCCTCTACCGGATCGAGGACGCCGCCGGCGGGGCCGCCTCCGCCCGCCTCGTCGTCGAGATCGAGGGCCGCATCGACCGCGAGGCCGGCGGCAAGGGCCGCGACCGCCTGACGGGCGGCGCCGGCGACGACCTGTTGCTGGGCCGCGGCGGCGCCGACCGGCTGATCGGCC
>CAXGVP010000337.1:0-4882 GCA_964013055.1 uncultured Albimonas sp. | reverse complement strand
CACAGGCGTCGCCCCTGCCGATGCGCCGCGAGCCCGCCGCCCGCCGCGGGCGCGACCGCAGACGCGGCGCCTCGCTTGCGGCTGGCGCGCGGGCGGGGGGCGTGAGAGGCTCGGGGCCGATCTTCGGAAAGGACGCCAGGAATGACACGGGTCGCCGGCGGGTGCCTCTGCGGCCGGGTCCGCTTTCTCGCCTCGGGCGAGCCGCTGCGGGTGGGGCTCTGCCACTGCCTCGATTGCCGCAAGCATCATGGGGCGGCGTTCTTCGCGGCCGCCATCTTCGCCGGGAGCGCGGTGGAGATGTCGGGCGAGACCGCCAGCTTCCGCGGGCGGCATTTCTGCCCGCGCTGCGGGTCCTCGGTCTTCGCCCGCTCCGGCGAGGAGATCGAGCTGCATCTCGGCGCGCTCGACCGGCCCGGGGTCTTCGCGCCGACCTACGAGCTCTGGACCTGCCGCCGCGAGCCCTGGCTGCCGGAGGTCCCGGGGCTGGCGAGGTTCGAGCGGGACGAGGACCCGCCCGAACCCTGACCCGGCCTCAGTCGGCCTCGATCGGCAGGCTCTCGTCCGTCGCCCATTCGGACATCGAGGCGTCGTAGACCGCCACCTCCTCGAACCCCAGCTGGTGCTGGAGGAAGGCGTCGAGCGTCGCGGCGATCCCGCCGCCGCAGTAGTTGAGCACCCGCTTGCCCGGTTCGGCACCCGCCGCGGCGAAGGCCGCGAAAGCCGCGTCGGGGGAGACCAGACGCTTCGTCGCCGGATCCACCAGCGAGCCCGCCGGCACGTTGGCCGAGCCGGGGATGCGCCCCGGGCGGCCGTAGCGGGCGTTCTCGCCCGAATGCAGGTCGGGGCTCAGGGCGTTGAGGGAACACACGGCGCCGTCGCCGATGGCGGCCAGCATCTCCTCCTTGCCGACGAAGAGGCCGGGACGCTCGTGCGCGGTCAGGGCGCCGGGGGGGTAGGCGACGGGCTCGGTCGTCACGGGACGGCCCTCGGCCTCCCACAGGTCGAAGCCGCCGTCGAGGATGGCGGCCTCGTCGAAGCCGATCCAGCGCAGCAGCCACCACACCCGCGTCGCCCATTGCGGCGTGCCGCGGGAGTAGAGGACGACCCGCGTCCCCTCCGCCACCCCGGCGCGGGCGAAGGCGTCGGCCAGCGCCTGCGGGGGCAGGCGCATGAAGCGGGTGGGGGCGTCGGGCTGCGACAGCTCCTCCTGCAAATCGAGGAAACGGGCCCCGGGGATATGCCCGGCCTCGTAGTCGGCCCGGCCGCTCTCGACGCGGTAGGGGCGGCCGGTGTTCTCCTCGTAGCGCAGGTAGACGGTGCAGTCGTAGATCCGCAGGGACGGGTCGCCGAGACGGGCCTGAAGCGATGCGCCGTCGACGATCGCCTCGGGGCGACGCCAGGAATGGGTCATGATCTCTCCTCCGGGCCGGTCTGAGCGCCGGCGTTGGAGACGCACCCTGCCGGGCGCGGGGGCCGCGCTCAAGCCCCGCGGACGCAGCAAGGCCGCGCCGGGGGCTCCGGCGCGGCCTGCGGTTCCTGGCTGCGCCCCGCGGGGCGCGCGGTCACTCGGCCGGCGTGCGGTGGGCCTGCGGGGTCACGTCGTCGACCACCGGGTCGCCCTTCTCGCCGGCCTTGTCGCCCAGCACGATCGGGTAGATCACGAAGAAGGCCGCGGCCACGAGATACCCGCCCGTCGGCCCGTCGAGCGAGGGCCAGTGCAGCGCCGCGCCGTGGATGATCCCGACCGAGGACATGATCCCGCCGGCCAGCGTGAACCCGCCCGCCACCTTGAAGTTCCCGTCGATCAGCGAGGCGACGATGGCGCCCCACACCAGTCCGGTGAGGATCGCGCCCTGGCTCAGCGCCAGGTGGCCGGTGTAATGCGCCCCCTGCTGCAACAGCGCCGCGGTCAGCGCCGGGTCGCCCAGCTGCGGCAGGCCCTCGACGCCCGAGGCTCCCAGCGCGCCCATCAGCGAGCCCCATTTGGTGATCAGGAAGTCGGAGACGTGCGGCAGCATGGCGAAGCCGACGGCGGCCATGTGCTCGGGCCGGATCGAGCCTGCGGTGTTGGCGATCAGCGACAGCGCCACGAACACCAGCACCGGGGCGGCGGCGGCCACCGGCATCAGGTCGCCCAGGAAGGCCAGCAGCCCGAAGACCGCGGCCAGCGGGATCACCACGCCCACGCCCACGATATAGCCCGCATGCGCCCCCATCCTCTTGTAGGCCGGATGGCCGATGTAGGCGGTGGTGGGGAAGGGCGAGCCGAACAGCGCGCCGATCATCGTGCCCGCGCCGTCGGTCACCTGGCACACGGCGACGGGGTAGTGGTCGCCCGCGGCCTCGGCGCTCTCGACGTTGTTCATGGTCTCGATGAAGTTGTAGATCTGCACCGGGATCAGCACGAGGAACAGCTCGGGGTTCGCCCACAGGTGCTGCACGCCCGCCGCCAGGTCGCCGAACCAGGGGACAGGCGGGTAGAAGCCCAGCCCCTCGACCGAGATCGTGGACTTGCCCAGCACCATCGCGATCAGCACGCCCACCACCAGCGCGACCAGGCCCGCGGGCATGTCGAAGGGCAGCTTGAAGCGCCCCACCAGCCCCCACAGGATGATGGCGAGCGAGGCGAAGCCGACCAGCGGCTCCTCGAACACCTCGGCCAGCGGCACGGCCCCGATGTAGACCAGCGCGATGCCGCACAGCGTCCCCAGCATGCCCGCGCGCGGCGTGACGGCCTTGAGCATCGGGCCGACGATGGCGCCCAGAGCGGCGACGATGCCGCCGATGAAGCCCGCGCCGATGCCCACCTGCCAGGCCAGCATCGGGTCGTTGGTGGCCCAGTAGATCGGGCCGATCACGCCGAAGAGGTAGACGAACATCACCGGGGTGGAGATGCCGTAGGGCAGGGCGGTGACGTCGCGCCCCGCCTTCGCCGCGGCGCGTTTCGCCAGCAGCGTGTAGACCGCGATCCCGAAGACGATGGCGACCGCGGCGCCGGGCAGGATCCGGCCGAAGACGATCTCGCCCGGCATCCCGAACACGAACCGGCAGATGCCCGAGAGCACCAGCAGGTTGATCAGGTTGTCGGTGAACAGCGCCCAGAAGGCGCTGTAGTCGCTCTTGTCGAACAGCTTGTAGCTGTAGCTAAATCCGGGCGGGTTCGTGCTCACGGTCCGTCTCCTCGCTGTTGGCGTTCGTCATTGTGAAATCGGCCCCGGCGGCGGCGCGCATCTGCGCGTGGATCCGGTCGGCGAGGAAGGGCGTGGCGGTCATCCGCACCCCGGTCGCGTCGCGGATGGCCGAAGCCAGCGCGGCGGCGACGGGGTTGTAGGGGCTCTCGGACATCGACTTGGCGCCGAGCGGGCCGATCCGGTCGTGAGTGTCGGCGAAATGCACCTCGGTCGTCGGCAGGTCGCCCATGGCGGGCAGGTGGTAGGCGCGGAAGGCCTGGGTCGCGACGCGGCCCTGGGCGTCGAGATGCACCTCCTCCCACAGGGCCGCGCCGATGGCCTGGGCGACGCCGCCCTCGACCTGGCCGCGGCACTGGCGGGGGTTCACCACATATCCCGCATCCGCCGCGTGGACCGAGCGCAGGATCCGCAGCGTGCCGTAGCGGCGGTGCACCGCCACCTCGAATCCCTGCACGTTGAAGGCGACCGAGCGGGGCGTGCCGTCGGAGCGGCCCTCGGCCTCCATCCCCGCGAAGACCGCGAGCCTGACCGTGCGATGGCCGTCGGTGACCCCGCCTGCGCCCAGCACGCAGTGCTCGGGCGCGACGCCCATCCGCCCGGCCGCGGCGGCGCGGATCGCGTTCGCCAGCGCCTGCGCCGCGCGCAGCGTCGCCTGTCCCGCCACCACCGTCCCCGTGGAGCCGAAGGCGCCGCTGTCGTGCCTGCCGAGATCGGTATCCGACTGCCGCAGGCGGATCCGGTCGGCCGGGACCCCCAGCGCCTGCGCCGCGATCTGGACATGGACCGTCGAGGTCCCGTTGCCGAACTCCGCCGTGCCGACCTCGAGGACGTAATGCGTCCCCTCGCAGAGGATCCGGCTGTGGGCGACATGTCCCCTCGGCGGGATGGTGTCGATCATCCCCACCGCCATGCCGCGCCCGATCAGCCAGTCGCCGGAGGCGCCCTCCCCGGCGCCTCCAACGAACGGCCGGCCGCCGGAGCGCCCCCACATGGGACCTCCGGCGATGGAAGACGCCGCTGCGGACGCCTCCCCGACAGGCGCAGCCCCAGCCGGCGCCTCTTCCGGCCGCAACCCCGCGGCCGGGTCCGCGGCAGGGCGCTCCCCAGCAGCCCCCCTCGCGATGTCGTGGAACAGGGCGCGCTCGACCGCGTCGAGGCACTGGTCGAGCCCGTAGCTGCCGTATTCGACGTCGTGCGGCCCTTCATCCAGCGAGACCATGGCGTCCCCCGGGACCACCACGTTCCGCCGCCGGAAGGCGAAGGGATCGAGGCCGAGCTTGCGCGCCAGCTCGTCCATCGCGCTCTCGACCGCGAAATTGGTCTGGGAGAGGCCGTAGCCCCGGAACGCGCCCGCGGGCAGCTGGTTGGTGTAGACCGCCCAGCCGTCGATCTTCTTGTTGGGGCAGCGGTAGAGGGCCACCGCCTCGCCCGCCCCATGGAACAGTACCCCCGGCGCGTGGTTCCCGTAGGCGCCGGTGTTGGAGATCATGCGCATCTCGATCGCCGTCAGCGTGCCGTCGGCCGTCGCGCCGACCTTCACCCGCACCCGCATCGGGTGGCGGGTGGTGGTCAGGGTGAACTGCTCGGCCCGGGTCAGTTCCAGCTTCGCGGGCCGGCCGGTGCGCAGGACGGCGAGCGCCACCAGGTCCTCGACCAGCATCTCCTGCTTGCCGCCGAAGCCGCCGCCGATG
>CAXGVP010000336.1:0-4915 GCA_964013055.1 uncultured Albimonas sp. | reverse complement strand
TGAAGGTCGACGGCGCCGCCGGGCGGGTCGGCCTGCGCTTCACCTCCGCGGACGTCGGGCGGGGGCTGCTGATCGGCCGGGATGCGGGCGCCCGCTTCACCATAGACGATCCCATCGTGAGCCGCCGCCACGCCGAACTCCGCGCGGACGGAGCCGAGATCCAGATCGTCGACCTCGGCTCGCGAAACGGCACCATGGTCAACGGCAATCGCCTCCGCGCGCACGCGCCCGAAACGCTCAGGGACGGCGACCGGATCGCCTTCGGCACGGCGACCGGCCGATTGCAGCGCGACCGCTGAAGCGGATCGAGAAAGGAGAGACGTCGTGAGCCATTCCCGCCTCAGCCTTGCGAACAACGCGATCAATTTCCTGGCCGGCCTCGCCACGTTCATGACGACGGTGCCGTCGTTCCTCGGACTGGCCTCGAGCGGGGGAGCGGCCGATTTCGGCATCCTCGGAGCGCTCGGGACCGCGTCGCTGCCGCTGCGCATGATCTTCTTCGTCGCCGGGGCGGCGGGCATGGGGCAGCTGTTCGGCGTCATCTTCGGGCACCTCAGCCGTCACCCGCACGAGATCGGCGCCTATCTGGGCCATGTCTTCGGGTTCCTCTGGGCGGCGCTGCTGGTGGGCCTGGGCCAGTTTCTGTTCCGCCGCGGTCCGGCCGGCGCCCCGGTGGACGAGGTCATGCTGATCTTCGGCCTCGTCCTGGGCCTGACGGTGGCGCGGATCGCACTCAAGACCCGTCACGCCGCAACGAACGACGTGGTGGCCGTGCGCGCGGGGCTGCTGGGGACGGTGACCCTGTCGGCCTGCTTCGTCCTTCTTCTCGTGAACTTTGGATCCTGACCATGGCTGATGCGAGCACGAATCGGGTGGTGGCGCGCCTGCTGCTGGCGGCCGGCGCGCTTGACCTGCTCATTGCGGCGGTCGCGGCGCGCCTGATCCTCTGGCTCGCGGGAGAGGCCGAGGCGACGGTCGGGGCGAAGCTGCTGGTCTTCGCCGTGATCGTGCTGGCGCAGTGGTTCGTGGTGGAAACGATCCTCCACGGCCGGTCCATCGGCCGCCTGGCGATGGGCATCGAGCTGCGCGGGCCCCGCGGCGAGCCGATCGGCATGGGGCTCGGCCTTCGCCGCTTCTTCTACAAGTCGGCTTTCCTGGGCCTGAGCGGCCTCGATCCGGTCCAGCCCGACTGGTACGATCGGAAACTGGGCATCCGGCATCAGACCGACCTGCTGGTGCGCCACCTGCATTCATGGCAACTGGCGGCGGCCTCCGGGCCCGACCGCGGGCGGCGCCTGCGCCTGGGCGAATGCGAGCACTTCAAGCGGCACGGCTTTCTGGTTGTCGGCCGGAAGCTCGGCAATGGCGCGAAAGGCGACCGCAACCCCAACGGTCTGGAGCTGCCACGATCCGCCGCCGTCTCCGGGATCCACTGCCATGTCGGCATCCGGGACGGAGTGCTGATGGTGCGCGACGTGGGCACGCGAGGCGGACGCTCGCTGCATGGCACCTTCGTATCGGGCCGGAAGATCCAGGAAGAGACCTGGACTTCGCTCGACGGGGTGGATTCGTTCCGCGTCGCCGACGTCACCATCCAGATCATCCGCTGAGCCGGCGGACTGCACGCCTCCGTTCGAACGGCCCCCCAGATCCACACTCCGATGGGCCAGCAAGGGAATGCGGGACCGTTGAGACGATTTCCGGCTTGATGTCGGTGTCGTTCTGGAGCCCGGCGTCCACGGTGAGACGAGTCGCCATTCGGCGGGAGCAACGGGATGCGCCGGCTTTATCCTTGGTCTCCCCGGAACTGTCACGAGCGGGCGCCATGAGCGATTCCGGAAGACCAATCTAAGTGTTTGAAATATAATAACTTGGAGGGTCATGGCTGGGGCGGCAGGATTCGAACCTGCGAATGGCGGTACCAAAAACCGCTGCCTTACCACTTGGCGACGCCCCAAAGCGCGGCGGAAACTAGCCGCGCGCGCTGCGGGCGGCAAGCCCTGCGCGCGGGCGAATTCCGGGGGGCCCCCTGCGACCAAGGAAACGCCTTGCGCCCCGCCCGGCGCCCTGATAGTTCCAGCGCCGCACCGGGACGACACGAGTCCCCCGGCGCTCGGTCCGGAGTGTAGCTCAGCCTGGTAGAGCACTGTCTTCGGGAGGCAGGGGTCGGAGGTTCGAATCCTCTCACTCCGACCAGCACTTTGCTGGTCTTTTTGGACCGAGGCGCGACGAAGCGCGCAATGAAGCCCATCTTATCACCCGCTTTCGTCGCCATGATCGCGGCGGACCGTTTCCGGTGGTCCGGGCTGGCCTGCCCGCCGAAACCCTCCAGCGTCGCCGCGGTCGTGTCGAAGCAGTCGGCCGCGTCCTCAAGCGACCTGTCCCAACGGAAAGACCGCGTGGCCTCGTCTGCCGAGGCCCCTGACGATCGACCGGCCCGATCAGGTCCGGCGCGCGGACATCCCCCGGATCTCGATGCGCCCCGGGTTCCTATACCTGGTCGCCATCATGGACCGGGCGACGCGCAAGGTCCTCGCCTGGCGGGTGTCGAACACGCTCCACGCTGACGTCTGCATCGAGGCGCTGAACGAGGCCCTGGCGCGCCGCGGCCCGCCGGGGATCTTCAACGCCGACCCGGGCGGCCAGGTCGCCAGCCCGCGGTTCGCCGGCGTGCTTCACGATGCGGGCGCGCGCATCACCATGGACGGCCGGGGGGGGGCGATGGATGGACAACGTCTTCATCGAGCGCCTCGGGCGCGGCCTGAAGTCCGAGTGCGTCGACCTGCACGCCTTCGTGGCCCGCTCGCACCTCCGCACGGGTCTGCGCAGATGGATCGCCGACGACAACGCCCGCCGGCCGCATTCGGCCCTGGGCAGGAGAACGCCGAACGAGGCCGATGCGGCCCCGGGCGGCGATCCGGCGACGGCATCACGAGGATCTGAACCAGGCCTGGCCACGCCGCGAAGCTGTCCGGAAAATGGGGATCAGTGCATCCCGCAGGGGCAGGCGCCGAGGCGGTGGGCGCCGCCGAGGCGGGAGATCAGGGCGGCGAGCGCGGGGGTGCGGTCGCCCACGGCGCGCAGGGCGGCGGCGACGTCGATGCCGGCCACCTCGCGGTCGCGCATCGCCACCCGCCCCCGGATCACCGAGTGGCGCACGTCGCTCGCCCTTGCATAGAACGCCAGCGAGGACGGCTCGCCGTAGAACGGCTGCAGGTGCGGCCGGTCGAGCTCGACCAGGATCAGGTCCGCCTCGAAGCCGGGCGCGAGACGGCCGACGCGCCCGCCCAGGCCCAGGACCTCGGCCGAGCCGGCGGCGGCGTGGAACAGCGCCTCCTCCGACAGCAGGGCGTCGCTGCGGCCCTCGCGCAGGCGCAGGGCGTTCATCGCGTAGCGCATGCCCTCGAACGGGTCGTTGAGCATCCAGTCGGAGCCGAAGCCGGTGCGGATCCCCGCCGCCCGGATCGCGGCGAGGTCGGGGTAATGGCCGCGGCGGGGATAGATCGTCGAGCAATGGGCGTAGCCCGCGCCGGTCTGCGCCACGGCGGCGAGGTCGCGCGGCCCCGCGCGCGTCAGGTGCGCCAGCACCCAGTCGGGGCCCAGCGCGCCGATCTCGGCCAGCCACTCGGCAGGGCCCATGCCGTTCTGCTCGGCCTGGACCTGGGCGACCTCCTGGGGGGACTGGGCGACGTGGCAGTGCAGACCCACGCCCAGCCGCCGCGCCTCGGCCGCGCAGTCGAGGTGCAGGCCGCCCGAGCAGGTGTCCGAGGCGTGCGGCCCGATGCGCGCGGTCACCAGCCCGTCGCCGGCGCCGTGCCAGGTCTCGACCACCCGCACGCCCTCCCTCAGGCGGGCCTCGCCGAGCGCGGCGTGGCGGGTGTAGTCGCCCTGCGCCAGGCGGGGCTTGTCGACGTCGAAGATCTCGGTCGAGACCTGCAGGCGCAGCCCCGTCTCCAGCGCCAGCTCGGCCATCGCGTCGGGGCAGTACCAGAAATCGTTGAGCGTGGTGTAGCCGGCGAGGATCATCTCGGCGACGCCCAGGCGCGCCAGCACGCGCCAGTCCTCGGGCGTCACCTGGCTCTCGCCCCGGAAGGAGATGGTGTAGAGGCCCGTCTGCCCGATGCCGTCGTCGAACTGGCCGCGGAACACGGTCGAGGCGGCGTGGCAGTGGGCGTTCACGAAGCCCGGCAGCAGCGCGAGGCCGGGGCCGCCCAGCCGCTCGGCCGGGGCCCAGCGGCCGGGCGCGCAGGCGGGGCCGGCATAGAGGATGCGGCCGTCGCGCACCGCGACCTCGGCCCCGGTCACCACCTCGCCCCCCTCGGTCCCCGGATACATGAAACCGGCCGAGACCAGCAGGTCGACGGCTTCGGGCGGCTGGGGGGCGTCGGTCATGGCGGGCTCCTGCAGGGGCGGGGCGGGCGGAGGCTCCATGCTCCCCGCCCGCCGGCGTCGATCAAGGGCCGATGCGGGGGGCGGACCTCAGGCCACAGGGGCCAGGGCTGCGCCGCGCCAGGCGGCGGCCTCCTCGGCGGGGGCGTCGAGAGCGTGGCGGGCGATGCGCTCGGCGAGGTCTGCGGCGCGGAGCAGCTCGGCCGGGTCCACCAGGTCGCGGCGGTCGCGGGGGGTCAGCACCAGGCGGGCGGGGGCGTCGTGCTGGCCGAATCCCGCGACCAGGCGGAAGGCGGGGATGCCGGCCTTCGCGAAGTTGGCGTGGTCGGAGTTCGACTGGAACGGCCGGTGCAGGCGCAGGGCGACGCGCTGCGCCTCGGCGGCGGCCAGCAGCATCGGCTCGATCCCCGCCATGCCGCAGGTCAGGGCCGCGAGGCCGCCGTCGGGCCCCGCGCCGCCCACGGGCGAATCCAGGTTCACCACCAGCGAGACCTCGGCCCGCCGGGCCGGGGTCATCGCCTCGACA
>CAXGVP010000335.1:0-4925 GCA_964013055.1 uncultured Albimonas sp. | reverse complement strand
GGCCCCGGGTGCGGCGGGCCTCAGGCGGCCTTGAACAGGGCCGCGAGACCCTGGCCGCCGCCGATGCACATGGTCTCGATCGCGGTCTTCGCGCCCGAGCGATTCATGTGGTTGAGCATCGTCGCCAGGATCCGCCCGCCGGTCGCGCCGACCGGATGGCCCAGCGAGATGCCCGAGCCCATCGGGTTCATCCGCTCGAAATCCGACTTCTCGAACTTCCACTCGCGGGTGCAGGCCAGCGCCTGAGCGGCGAAGGCCTCGTTGAGCTCGATCAGGTCGATGTCCTTGAGCGACAGCTCGGCGCGGGTCAGCATCTTGGCCACCGCCGGCACCGGCCCGATGCCCATGCGGTTGGGGGCCACGCCCGCCACCGCCCAGCCGCTGAGCGTGGCCAGCGGGGTCAGCCCATATTTCGCGACCATCGCGCCCGAGGCCACGATGGCGGCCGAGGCGCCGTCGTTCTGGCCCGAGGCGTTGCCCGCGGTCACCGTCGCGTCGGGGTCCTGGCGGCCCATGATCGGGCGCAGCTTCGCCATGCCCTCCATCGAGGCGTCGGGGCGGGGATGCTCGTCGGTCTCGACCACCACGTCGCCCTTGCGGGTCTTGATGGTGACGGGGACGATCTCGTCGCGGAACAGGCCGCCCTGCTGGGCGGAGACGGCGCGGGCGTGGGATTCGACCGCGAAGGCGTCCTGCTCCTCGCGCGGGATCGAGTAGTCGCGGCGCAGGTTCTCGGCCGTCTCGATCATGCCGCCGGGGACCGGGAAATTCTTGCCGCCGGCGGTGACGCGGCCACGGGTCAGGCTGTCGTGCAGCATCATGCCGCCCGACTTGGCGCCGTAGCGGCCCTCATGGGTGAAGAAGCTGGCGTTGGACATCGACTCGGCGCCGCCCACGATCACCAGGTCCGACCCGCCCGAGGCCACCTGCAGGCAGCCGTAGATGATCGCCTGCAGGCCCGAGCCGCAGCGACGGTCGAGCTGCAGGCCGCCCGCGGTCTCGGGCAGGCCGGCGTCCAGGCCCACGACGCGGCCCAGCGCGGGCGCCTCCATCGAGGGGTAGCACTGGGCGAAGATCACGTCGTCGACGTCGCCGGGCGCGATCTCGGTGCGCTCCATCAGCGCCTTGACGACGGCGGCGCCCAGCTCATGGGCGGGAACCGGCTTCAGCGAGCCGCCGAAGCCGCCGACCGGGGTGCGCAGGGGGGAGCAGATGTAGGCGTCGTTCACGGGTTTCCTCCTGTCGTGCGGCCGGTAGGACCGCCTGTCGCGCGCGACCATAGCGAACCGGGCGCGGCAAGCCTATGGGCGCGCCGCAACCGACCGGCGGATGCGACGCCCGGCCCCTGAGCCCTTGCCCTTCGCCGCCGCGCGCGCCATCGAGGGGGCCCCCGCCGAGCAGACCGCGAGCGCGCCATGCCCCAAGCCCCCGTCCTGGTGATCGGCGCCGGCCCCGCCGGCCTGATGGCGGCCGAGGTCCTCTCGGCCCGCGGCCACGCCGTGACGGTGGCCGAGGCGATGCCCTCGCCGTCGCGCAAGTTCCTGATGGCCGGCCGCTCCGGCCTCAACATCACCCGCGCGCCCGCCCCGGACGTCTGCGAGGCCTACGCCGAGGCCGCCCCCTGGCTCGCGCCGATGATCGAGGCCTTCGGACCCGCGCAGATCCGCGCCTGGGTCGAGGGGCTGGGGCAGGCGACGTTCCAGGGCTCGACCGGCCGGGTCTTTCCGAAGGCGATGAAGGCCTCGCCGCTGCTGCGCGCCTGGCTCGCGCGGCTGGAGGGGCAGGGCGTCGCCCTGCGCCGCCGCTGGCGCTGGACGGGCTGGGAGGGGGAGGCGCTGCGCTTCGCGACCCCCGACGGCCCGCGGCTGGAGCGGCCCGCCGCCACGATCCTGGCGCTGGGGGGGGCGAGCTGGGCGCGGCTCGGCTCCGACGGCGCCTGGGCGGAGGCGCTGGGCGCGCGGGGCGTCGCGCTCGCCCCGTTCCGCCCCGCCAACGTCGGCATCGCGGTGGACTGGTCCCCCGCCATGGCGCCGCGCTTCGGCGAGCCGGTGAAGGCCGCCGCGCTGAGCGCCGGCGGGCTGCGCAGCCGGGGGGAGTTCGTGATCTCGGCCCGCGGGCTGGAGGGCGGCGGCGTCTACGCCGTCTCGGCCGCGGTGCGCGACGGGGCGGCCCTGACCCTCGACCTGCTGCCGGACCTGTCGCAGGAGGAGGCCGCGACCCGCCTCGCCCGCGCCCGCAAGGGCGAGTCGCTGGGCAACCGCCTGCGCAAGGCGCTGCGTCTCGACCCCGCCCGCCGGGCGCTGGCGATGGAGTTCGGACGCCCCGCGCCGGAGGAGCCCGCGGCGCTGGCGACCCTGCTGAAGGCGCTGCCGGTCGCCCATGCCGGCCTGCGGCCGATGGACGAGGCGATCTCGACCGCCGGCGGCGTGCCGCGGGCGGAGCTGGACGAGGGGCTGATGCTGCGCGCCCTGCCGGGCGTGTTCTGCGCCGGCGAGATGCTGGACTGGGAGGCGCCGACCGGCGGCTGGCTGCTGACCGCCTGCCTCGCCACCGGCCGCCACGCAGGCGCGGCGGCGGCGGAACGGCTGGAGGGCTGACTCAGCCCCGGCGGCGAAGCAGCCCCAGCGCGCCCAGCCCCGCGCCGAGGAATGCCAGCGCGCCGGGCAGGGGCGTGGCCACGATCGAGGCGACGTCGGCGTGGAGGTATTTCAGCTCCGGCGTCGGCGGGCCGCCCTCGGCCGGGGCGAAGAAGGCGATGTCGACCAGCACCAGGCCGCCCGCCAGCTCCCCCGAGACGTCGAGCATCGTGAACTGGTGATCGGCCGGGTAGGGCGGCGCGGCGTAGGCCAGCGCGACGTCGCCGAGGTTGTTGTCGAAGCGCTTCAGCGCCAGCCCGCGCTGCTCCGGCGGCAGGCCCAGCACGAAGGAGAAGGCGAGGTCGGAGAGCGCCCGCGCCGTGTTGCCCAGCGGTTGGACCACGCCGCCGACGATCGCCTCGTCCTCGCCCTGAACGCCGCCCGAGAGGCCGTAGGTCGAGAACTTGAGATAGCTCAGGTCGCTTTCGTCGACCGGGCCCGAGACGACGGAGGTTTCCCAGTCGATGCGCAGGTGGAGATAGTCGGGGTTGTCCGCGACCGGCGTGACGAAAGTGGCGAAGGCCGAGGCGGAGGCCGCCGGCAGCGCCAGGGCGGCGGCCAGCAGCAGGGAGGGAAGACGCGGAAGCATGCTGCGCTCACGAAACTCTGCGCGCGCAGGCGGCGCGCGACGACGACCGGGAACCCGACGCCGGACCCCCCGACGCAGGATGAAGCGTCGTTCATTTCGGTTAACGCGTCAGCGGGCAGAAGGTCGCATCCCGGCAGGCGGCCCCGCTCGTCGCGCAACGGCGCCATGCGGGGCCCGGAACGACGAAGGCCCCGGGGATGCCCCGGGGCCTCGCATGCGTGGTCGGCGGGGCGCGTCAGGCCGCGGGCGTGCGCCGGCGGCGACGGGCGGCGAGGCCCAGGCCCGCCATCGCCGCGCCCAGCAGGGGCAGGGCGGCGGGCGCCGGGACCGCCGACGCGGTCCTGACCGTCGAATAGCCGTCGGCCTCGCCGGTGTCGCACAGGTCGCAGGGACCCACGCCGAGGGCGGAGGAGTCGCCGTCGACGTAGCCGTCGATGAAGATCTCGGCGAAGTCGTTGTAGATGTTGAAGGTCAACCCGCTCGCGGCGGGATCGTTCTGCGCCACCGTCAAGTCGTTGTCGAAGCTGTTGAGGGCCGCCGGGTTGGTCGGGTCGGCCAGCCAGGCGTCGAGGTCGAAGCCGAAGGCCAGGGCCGCGGTCGTGCGGGTGATGCCGCCGATCGGCTGCACCACGCCGGCGATGATCGCCTGTCGGTCCAGAGCCCGTCGTCGTAGTCGAGGATGAAGGTCAACTCGGTGAGATCGTCCTCGTACACCGCGCCGGAGGTCAGGTGCGTGTCCCACTCGATCGTGATCGAACGGGTTCCAGTGTTGGGGAGCTGGGGATCGAAGCTGAGCGTGGTCGTATAGGTGGCCTGAGCCGCCGAGGCGGACAGCCCGACGAACGCGGCGCCCGCAAGCGCCTGCGTGATGAGCTTGAACACGGAGTTCCCATCAAATGGAGTGAATTATCAGGTTCTGCAGGGGTATAGCAGCCGTGCCGAATTTGGAACGATAAATCGGCGGGTCCGTCAGGGCGGGGGCGCGCGGCGCCGGGCGATCAGGCCGCCCGGCGCATCTTGCCCCGCCGCGCGGCCTTGCCGAGCGCCATCGGGTCGGTGTCGAAGAGCGCGGCCAGCTGCTCGGTCATCGCGCCGGCGAGCTGGTCGACGTCGGTGATCGTCACCGCGCGGTCGTAGTAGCGGGTCACGTCGTGGCCGATGCCGATGGCCAGCAGCTCGACCTGCTTCTTGCGCTCGATCATCGCGATCACGTCGCGCAGGTGCTTCTCGAGGTAGTTCGAGGCGTTGACCGAGAGCGTGGAGTCGTCCACCGGCGCGCCGTCGGAGATCACCATCAGGATCCGCCGCTGCTCGGGGCGTTTCTCGAGGCGCTTGTGCGCCCACTCCAGCGCCTCGCCGTCGATGTTCTCCTTCAGGAGACCCTCTTTCATCATCAGGCCAAGGTTGTCCCGCACCCGGCGCCAGGGCGCGTCGGCGGGCTTGTAGATGATGTGGCGCAGGTCGTTGAGGCGGCCCGGCGCCTGCGGCCGGCCGGCCTGGAGCCACTGCTCGCGGCTCTGCCCGCCCTTCCAGGCGCGGGTCGTAAAACCCAGCACCTCGACCTTCACCGCGCAACGTTCCAGCGTCCGCGCCAGGATGTCGGCGCAGATCGCGGCGATCGAGATCGGGCGCCCGCGCATCGACCCCGAGTTGTCGATCAGCAGCGTCACCACCGTGTCGCGGAACTTCGCATCCTTCTC
>CAXGVP010000334.1:0-4931 GCA_964013055.1 uncultured Albimonas sp. | reverse complement strand
GACCGGCGGGGGCGAGTCGCTCAGGCAGGCCAGAAGCGATGGACGGCTCCGGAGATCAGGCGCGGGCTTGTTCTTTGGTGAGTCAGGAGCCCGCCGGAGGCGCCCCCATCGGCCCGTCCCCCGCGCCCTGCCCACAGGCGCAGCCCAGCCAAGCCCGCCCGCAGGGCGCCTGTAGACCGGTCCCCCCGAATGCGAACCGGCGGCCCGCTTTCGCGGGCCGCCGGTCCTGGTTCCGAAGCGGAATGCCTGTGGCTCAGGCGACCTTGCCGGGGGCGGCCGCGCGGACCTCGTCGCCCACGAACGGGTCGTACTGGGCGAAGTTGTCGGCGAACATCTTCACCAGCTTCTCGGCCTGCGCGTCGTAGGCGGCCTTGTCGGCCCAGGTCTCGCGCGGGTTCAGCAGGGTCGAGTCCACGTCATGCACCGCCACCGGCACCTCGAAGCCGAAGAACGGGTCCTTGCGGAACTCGGCGCCGTTCAGCGAGCCGTCGAGCGCCCCGGTCAGCAGCGCGCGGGTCGCCCTGATCGGCATCCGCTTGCCGACGCCGTGGGCGCCGCCGGTCCAGCCGGTGTTCACCAGCCAGCAGGTCGCGCCGAACTGGGCGATCTTGTCGCGCAGCAGCGCGCCGTAGACCTCGGGGCGGCGCGGCATGAAGGGCGCGCCGAAGCAGGTCGAGAAGGTCGGCGACGGCTCGGTCACGCCCTTCTCGGTGCCGGCGACCTTGGCGGTGAAGCCCGACAGGAAGTGATACATCGCCTGCGCCGGCGTCAGCCGCGCGATCGGCGGCAGCACGCCGAAGGCGTCGCAGGTCAGCATCACCACGTTCTTCGGCGCCCCGCCCAGGCCCGTCTCCGAGGCGTTGGAGATGTAGTCCAGCGGATAGGCGCAGCGCATGTTCGGCGTCAGGCTGTCGTCGTGGAAGTCCAGCGCCTTGGAGTAGGGGTCGTAGACCATGTTCTCGATCACCGTCGAGAACATCGAGGTGGTCGCGAAGATCTCGGGCTCCGCCTCGGCCGAAAGATCGATGGTCTTGGCGTAGCAGCCGCCCTCGAAGTTGAAGATGCCCTTGTCGGTCCAGCCGTGCTCGTCGTCGCCGATCAGGATCCGCGAGGGGTCGGCCGACAGCGTGGTCTTGCCGGTGCCCGACAGGCCGAAGAACACCGCCGCGTCCTCGGGGTTCCCGATCGCGTGGTTGGCCGAGCAGTGCATCGCCATCACGCCCTTGCCGGGCAGGATGTAGTTGAGCAGCGTGAACACCGACTTCTTGTTCTCGCCCGCGTAGGAGGTGCCGCCGATCAGGATCAGCTTCTGCTCCATCGAGATGGCGATCACCGTCTCCGAGCGGCAGCCGTGCTTGGCCGGGTCCGCCTTGAAGGAGGGCACGTTGACGATGGTGAACTCGGGATCGAAGGTCTCGAGCTCGGACTGCTCGGGGCGGCGCAGCAGGTGGCGGATGAACAGGTTGTGCCAGGCGAGCTCGGTCGCCACGCGCACGTTCAGCCTGTGTTCGGGGTCGGCGCCGCCGAACAGGTCCTGCACGAACAGCTCGCGCCCCTCGAGATGGGCGAACATGTCCGTCTTCAGCGCCTCGAACCCGGCGGGGTCCATGGGCTTGTTGTTTTCCCACCAGATGGTGTCTTCCACCGACGGCTCGCGCACGACGAACTTGTCGAGCGGCGAGCGGCCGGTGTGCTTGCCGGTGGAGACGAGGAAAGCCCCGCCGCGACCGATCTCGCCCTCTCCGCGCTGCACCGCTTCCTGCATGAGCGCGGGCTCAAGCAGGTTGTAATGGGCGGCCTTCAGACCCGTGACCCCCTGGGTCTCAAGGCTCCGCGCGGGGTTGAACACGCCTCGCTCCATGCTCATGGGCTCCTTCGATCGCTTCCTCTGCCGGCCGATCGGCCCGGGGGCGCATGAACACGCAGCCTCCCCCGACCAGCCGTGATCCGGTCTCGTTCCTGTCGGGGCGGCCCCACACAGCCTGACCCCTCGCCTGGGCGCGTCACGATTCCGATCCGCCTTCCAAGATGCGCGGGGTATAACATATCGACAACACTTCAACAGCGCCTCGGCGCCGGGCGAAATGGCGCAGTTCGGCCTCAATGGGGCCGCTTTCGCACCCGATACATTGAGAAATGATATCGGAGGTCCATGTCTGGACCGGGCGCGATCGGCGCCGCAGGGCGGGACCTCCGCCCGCGCGCCGGCGCCGCGCCGCCGCCCCGGGGGGCAGGCGGTTGGAATGACGGAGAGAGCATGACGAACATCGCCCTCGTGGACGACGACCGCAACATCCTGACCTCGGTTTCCATGGCGATGGAAGCCGAGGGCTACGAGGTGCGCTGCTATACCGACGGCGCCGCGGCGCTGGCCGCGCTGACCTCGCAGCCGCCCGATCTCGCGGTCCTCGACATCAAGATGCCCCGCATGGACGGGATGGAGCTGCTGCGCCGCCTGCGCCAGCAGTCGGACCTGCCGGTGATCTTCCTCACCTCCAAGGACGAGGAGATCGACGAGGTTCTGGGCCTGCGCATGGGCGCCGACGACTACGTGCGCAAGCCCTTCTCCCAGCGCCTGCTGGTCGAGCGGGTGCGCGCCGTGCTGCGCCGGCGCGAGGCCGCCGCCCAGAGCGACGCCGAGCGCGCCGAGGCCGACCGCGCCATCACCCGCGGCAAGCTGAGCCTCGACCCGCTGCGCCACTCCTGCCTGTGGAACGACGAGCCGGTGACCCTGACGGTGACCGAGTTCCTGATCCTCCAGGCCCTCGCCCAGCGCCCCGGCTTCGTGAAGAGCCGCGACCAGCTGATGGACGCGGCCTACGACGACCAGGTCTATGTCGACGACCGCACCATCGACAGCCACATCAAGCGCATCCGCAAGAAATTCCGCCAGGTCGACGACAGCTTCGCCTCGATCGAGACGCTCTACGGCGTGGGCTACCGCTACAAGGAGGTCTGAGGCGGGCATGAGGGACGTCGCCGAGGGGGTCGACAGGGCGTCATCTGCAAGCCGCCGCGCAAAGTCGGACCCGGAGCTCACGCAGCGTTCCGCGTCCGCCGCCGGCGACGACGGGCGCGCGGCCTCCCCGCGGGAGGCGCTGCAGGAGGCCGCGGTTCCGCCGCGGCCTTCGCCGGCTTCGGACGGCGCGGAGGCGAAGAAGAAGCCCGGCCGGGCGGAGCGTCGCGCGGCCAAGGCGGCGATGCTGCGCGAGGCGCGCCGCAAGGCCCGCCTGCGCCGCAATCCCGGCGGCGGCGAGGACGACCAGGCCCCGCCCCGCACCCCCTCGCGGCTGACCCGGCGCATCGTCTCGTTCAACCTGATCGGCCTCGGCCTGCTGGTGGCGGGCGTGCTGGCGCTCAACGACTTCCGCGGCAAGCTGATCGAGCTGCGCACCCAGGCGCTGGAGACGCAGGGCGAGATCATCGCCATCACGCTCGCCGAATCCGCCACCCGCGACGACGGCCTGCTGGGCATCGACCCGGCCAAGGCGCAGCTGGTGCTGGCCCGCGTGATCGAGCCCGCCCGCGTGCGCGCCCAGATCTTCGACCGCGGCGCCCGGCTGATGGTCGACACCCATCTCGCCGCCGGCCAGAACGGCGGCGTGCAGACCGAGCCGCTGCCCGCCTCGCGCTTCGACGATCCCGAGGGCCCGATGGCCTGGATCGAGGGCGTCGGCCGCTTCCTGCGCGACGTCGCGCTGGGCGACGCGCGCGAGCCGGTGGCGACCGAGATCCTCGGCGGCGTCGCCCGCATGCAGGAGGTCTACGCCACGCTCGGCGGCGACGTCGCCCGCGGCGAGCGGGTGAACGCCCGCGGCGAGCTGATCGTCTCGGTCTCGGTCCCCATCCAGACGCTGCGCAAGGTGCACGGCGCGCTGGTGCTCTCGACCGAGGGCGGCGACATCGACGCCATCGTGCGCTCGGAGCGGATCTCGATCCTGCAGGTGTTCCTGGTGGCGCTGGCGGTGTCGATGGTGCTGTCGGTGCTGCTGGCCAAGGCCATCGGCCGCCCGATCGAGCGCCTGGCCCAGGCGGCCCTGGCCGCCGAGCAGGGGGAACGCGGCAAGCGCCGCATCGAGATGCCCGACATGTCCGCCCGCGGCGACGAGATCGGGCACCTGTCGGGCGCGCTGAAGCGCATGACCGACACGCTCTACCAGCGCCTGGAGGCGACCGAGAGCTTCGCCGCCGACGTGGCCCACGAGATCAAGAACCCGCTCAGCTCGCTGCGCTCGGCCGTCGAAACGCTGGGTTATGCCCGGACCGAGGCCGACAAGCTGCGGCTGATGAAGGTGATGAACCATGACGTGTCCCGGCTGGACCGGCTGGTGACCGACATCTCCAACGCCTCGCGACTGGATGCCGAGCTGGTGCGCGAGGAACGCGAGCCCTTCGAGCTGTCGCACCTGCTGACCACCATCGTCGAGTTCACCCAGCCCAAGGCGCAGGAACGCGCGGTGCGCATCCGCGACGAGGCGGTGGACGACAACATCCGCATGCGCGGCATCGAGGGCCGGCTGGCGCAGGTCTTCGTCAACCTGATCGAGAACGCGCTGAGCTTCTCGCCCGAGGGCTCCGAGATCCGCGTCGCGGCCGCCCGCGGCGGCGACGGCCGGATCCGGGTGACGGTCGAGGACGAGGGCCCCGGCATCCCCGACGACAACCTCGAGTCGGTGTTCGAGCGCTTCTACTCCGAGCGTCCCGACACCGAGGCCTACGGCAACCACTCGGGCCTGGGCCTGGCGATCTCGCGCCAGATCGTCGAGGCGCACAACGGGGCGATCTCGGCCGAGAACATCCGCCCCGCCGGCCACGACCGCCGCGGCGCGCGCTTCGTCGTCGAGCTTCCGGGGTGACGGCCGCCGCCCACGCCCCGGTGCGCGCGGCGCGGGCGCGGGGCCGCCCTGCCCTGCCGTCCCGCGCCCACGCCG
>CAXGVP010000333.1:0-4933 GCA_964013055.1 uncultured Albimonas sp. | reverse complement strand
AGCCCTTGACGGCGAGAACGCCGTGATACGGTGAAGGGAACAGCAAGACCGCCCCACTCCACCCATGCACGGATCGGCAAGCGGAGCGCGCAGGCCCTCATGGGCCGGAGACATCAGGGATCAAAGCCGAATGGCCGCGACTCGGCACGAGGCGCGGGGCGTAGCCCGCGAGCCCGACGGCGGTACGCCGAGATGCCCGAAATGGAACTACGAAACAAGTCGCTTCAGATGCCAGGCCGAAAAACGGGGTGACCTGCCGGGAGTGATCGGCTGCAATCGGGCCAGAAGCAGTCACTCCACTCTGGTACTTCGATCTCGGCGTCAGCTGCGTGCAGATAGTGATGTGCTCCCCAACACGCGATATTTTCTGAAACTGCACGAGGCGTGCATACTGGATAATCATAGTTGTCACGGTGCGTTCGCCAACGCGCATGATCGCTATCAGGATCGGGGCTGATTGATCGAGGGAACGCCGTGGGGCTGTATAAGAGGTGGTGCAATTCCACCAAGGAAAAGGACAAGCGCAAGCATTACTGGACCTATGTCGAGAAGGATGGTGGCCGCGACGAGATCCGCGATGGCCTCGCCGAGATCATCCGCTCTCACTACGATCGACTCGAACTCATCGCCGAAGATGTGAAGCGACTGGGATATGGGGTCGCCAGTGAAATTCTCAGCGCCGAAATGCCTCAAACGGCCAAGGGCCGCTCCGGCGATCTCGGCGAGATTCTCGCGACCGAGCTGGTCGAGGAAGAGATCGGCCTTCGCGTCCCCGTGCGTCGACTTCGCTACAAGGACGGCCGCAACATGGCCATGCGCGGCGATGACTTCATCGGCGCCGGATACGATGGGGCCGGCGAGAAGCTCTGGCTTCTGAAAGGCGAAGCCAAGAGCAACAAGGTACTCGGCAAGGCCACGGTCACGAGCGCCCGCAAGGTGCTTAACCGCGACAACGGCCGTTGCACGCCCGACTCTCTGCTGTTCGTCGCCAACCGTCTGCTGGAGAGCAACGACCCTGACGACAACGTACTGGGTCGCAGCCTACGCGACGAGGTCGGCCTGAAGTCACTGCGCGCCGATCGCATCGACCACATGCTTTTCACAGTTTCGGGCAACGGCCCCCACGCCTCGCTGAAGGAGGACCTCGACGCCACCGGGACCAATCGGGACCATTACGTCGTGAACATCCACGTCGAAGACCACCAAGACTTCATCGCGGATATGTACCTGGAGGCAGAAAACCTTGGAGACGATTGACGAACTGACAGCGTTCCTGACGACCGCGACCGTCGACGGCATCCTTGGGCGCCTCCTCTATCGCGGCGCGGCCTGGTCGCTCATGCGCGACGAGGGCGTGCTGCCACCGAACGCACCGCCCCTTGGCGCGACAATTGAAACTGATCTCGCCGAACACGGCTTCGCCCTGCTCCGAGGCGCGATGGCCCTGCGCGCTCAGGCTGGCGCTTCGGAGCTGACCAGCAAGGCCTTCGAGCGCGCCGCCAACGCATTTGAAGCCCTAGTGCGCAACGGTGACTCCGAGGCGCCTGATCGCGGTTTCCGCCGCACCATCGCCGCCGCTGCCTACCATCTGGCCGGCTTCTCGGCCGTCGCCTATTCGCTCTTCAACGAGACGGCGGACGACCTCAACACCTCGCCGGGCGAAACGGCGATCCGCCATCTGATTCTTCGAGATCTCGACCAGTTGCGCGGCTTCGTTCGCGAATGGCTCGGCGACGCGGCTCATGGCGACGAGCAGATCGCCGAGGCGCTACGAGGCGAAGACCCTGACGTCGACGAGGTTCTGTCGACCATCCTCAATACGACGATCTGCCGGGCCCTGGCGTTTTTCGACTTCGCGCTTGAGACGGGCGAGCCCGAGCCGATTGAAAGCGCACGGGCCTTGCTCGCCACGGCAGTCAGCCTGGCAGGCAACGCCGAGAATGTTCCGCTGTGGTGGATATCGAACCTCTGTCACCACCTGATCGACGACCTGTGGCAGCACTCTTTGCACCAGAACCTGCCGACCGAGCCGCCCGAGGGTACGGAGAAAAAATATCCAGACCTGCGGCGGCTGTTCATCTCCTCGCTCTATGCCCGCAAGACCTCGGAGGTAGAGCTATGGCCCTCGCAGCGCGAAGCCGCCCGGCGCTCCACGGACGTCAGGGACGACTTGGTTGTCGCTCTGCCCACCAGCGCGGGCAAGACGCGGGTAGCCGAGATCGCAACACTGATGACCCTGTCCTCGGTGCGCCGGGTGCTGATCGTCACGCCGCTGCGCGCCTTGTCCGCTCAGACCGAGAGGTCCTTCAGGAAGACCTTCGCGCCCCTCGGCTTCAGCGTCTCCTCGCTCTACGGCGCCAGCGGTCTTTCGGCCGGTGATGAAGACGCCCTGCGCACCCGCGAGATCATCATTGCGACGCCCGAAAAACTCGACTTCGCGCTGAGAAGCGACCCGTCGCTGATCGACGATGTAGGCCTGATCGTCCTCGACGAGGGCCACATGATCGGTCCGAGTGAGCGCGAAATCCGCTACGAGACGCTCGTGCAGCGCCTGCTTAGGCGCGCGGACGCGGCCGAACGCCGAATAGTCTGTCTTTCCGCTATCCTGCCGAGCGGCGACGAACTCGACGATCTCACCGCCTGGATTCGTTCCGACGAACCGGGTGAGCCGGTGCGTTCCGACTGGCGTCCCACGCGCCAGCGCTTCGGCGCACTCACCTGGCGCGGCAAAGACGCGCTGCTGCGGCTTGACCTTGATGACGATGGTCCCTTCCTCGACAAGTTCGTCGTGGAGAAACCAGCGCTCGGGAGGGAGACGAAGCCCTATCCACGCAAGAACTCGCACCTCGTTTTGTTCGCGGCGTGGGAGTTCGCGAGCCAGGGCAAGCGCACCTTGATCTTCTCCACCCAGGCGAACTGGGTCGAGAGCTACGGCAAACAGGTCGTGGACCTCTGCAAGCGTGGCTATCTGGACCCGCTGCTAGATGACGAGGCGTCGATCGCCCGCGCCCTGGAGGTCGGCAAGGAATGGCTCGGCGAGGATCATCCCGCCGTGGCCAGCTTGAAGGCGGGCGTCGCCATCCACCATGGCCGGCTGCCGAGCCCGTTCCTGCGTGAGCTGGAAATTCTCCTGTCCGAGGGCGTGCTGAAGGTGATCGTCGCCTCGCCTACGCTCTCGCAGGGCCTCAACCTCAACGCCGCCGTCCTGCTGGTGCCCGCGCTCTATCGGGCGGGGGAGAAGATCAAAGGCGAAGAGTTCGCCAACGTTGCCGGCCGCGCGGGGCGCGCCTTCGTCGACGTCGAAGGGCTGATCGTCCATATCATGTTCGACCAGATCGACTGGCGAAAGCGCGAATGGCGCAGGCTGGTCGCCTCCGCCAAGGCCCGAACCCTGAAGAGCGGCCTCATCCAGATCGTCGCCGAGATCCTTGAGCGCCTGTCGCGCGAGGGCGTCCTGGATCGCGCCGACGCCTGGGAATATCTCGCCAACGCCCGCGAGGCCTGGAGATCACCCGACGAAGAAGTCGAGGTGGCCGAGCGGCTGGCAGCCGCCGTGGAATACGACGCTGACGCCGATGACGCCGATGAAGACGACGAGGAGGAACCCATCGACGAGGAGCCGCTGTCTCAGCTCGTCGAACGCCTCGACGCGACCGTGTTCGGCCTAATCGAAGCGCTTGACGCCGATCGCGACGATCTACCCAAGCTTCTGGACGAGGCGCTTAAGGGATCGCTCTGGGCCCGCCAGATTGCCCGTGAGGGTGAGGACGTCGCCCCTCTGCACAAGAAAGTGTTCGAAGCGCGCGCCGATCTCATCTGGAAGACCACCACGGCGCAAGCGCGGCGCGGGCATTTCGCCATGGGCGTCGGGCTCGAAGCGGGTCTCACTATCGACGCCATGGCCGACGAGCTGGCCGAACTGCTCGACCGGGCAGACGAGGCGGCGCTGAGCGGCGACATCGACGAACTCGTCGACGCGCTCTGCGGTCTCGGCGAACGCCTGCTGTTCATGCGGCCCTTCATCCCCGACAAGGCGAACGCGCTGCCGGCGAACTGGAAGGCCATCCTGCGCAGCTGGGTGTCCGGCGAGGAGGTCTCCAAGATCGGACCGCAGAACATGCGCGCGGTCGAAGAGGCTTTCACCTATCGCTTGGTCTGGGCGCTGGAAGCCGTCCGAACCCGCCGCATGTCCCTCGGCTGGTCGCCGGAGACGGTGGCGGGAGGTGCAGCGGCGGCAGTCGAAACCGGCGTCCCGCGATTCATGATGGCAATGCTGATCCGCGCGGGCCTGCCCTCACGGCGCGCGGCTATGGTGGCCATCGAGGACGTCGAGCCGGTCTTCGTCACCCCGGCAGAAATGCGGGCCTGGCTCGAATCCGACGAGATCACGGCCTACACCGACGCCGGCGACTGGCCGACGCCCGACACCGCCGAGCTATGGGCGCGCTTCCGAACCGAGGCTCTCAGCGGCGGTATCCAGAAGTGGTCGGTCGAACGCTACAAGCGCCTGCTCGACATCGAGGCCGCCCCGCCCGCTGGTCTCTATCGGATCGTCACCGACGAGGGGGACGGACGGACCTGGCTGGCAACCCCGGACTACCAGCGGGTCGCCGCCTTCAAGAAGCCGGCGGTCGATCCCAAGCCCAGCCTCTTCTCGGGCCGGCTGCTGGGCAAGACCAGGCTCGTGGAAGCCTTGCGCGTCGGCCGCGGAAAACTGCGCTGGCCGTCCGTAGATGCGTAAAAGGGACAGGTTAGTTAGCCGGCGCTATCGGTCAGTTAGTGGGCGGGGTGGCTTAAGTGGATCGATTATGCGATGGGACACTCTGCCAGCGGATGTCCGCTGTGGGTCGGAACCAACCCTTGGCGAGTGACCGCTTCTGGCCCAGAGTGTGTAAAAACGCCCCGGTAAACCCTTGCTATGATTTCCGAGAAT
>CAXGVP010000332.1:0-4941 GCA_964013055.1 uncultured Albimonas sp. | reverse complement strand
TGCCGATGCCGCAGCCGCATGCACCGAGACCGCGACAGACCCCCGCCTGGACGTCGATCCGCCCCGAAACGGGGGCGTCGTTCCATATCGATCCACAGTTCGTCGATGATCCTGCCCGGTTCATCGATTCCCGAGTCTCGCCGCCGCCGCTCCATGCTTGTTGCTCCGCGGCGTGCCGACGGGACGGCGCGCGGTCTTGCGGGATCCAGCTCCCGGTCCGGGATCGCGCGGCGACCGCCATGCGGGCGGCGGCGATCCGTCCCCCGCGCAGGGCGAATGCGCAGGAAGATCAAGGGGCCGCAACCGGACCGCCGCAAGAAAACGGTCGACATATCGCTGCGGCGCCCGCTTCCTGCGGTCAGGGAAACGACGAGAGGGCTTGAGTAAAATGTTCATCGCATTCACGGAGATCGCTCCGCGCGGGCGCGTCGCGCTGATGCTCGCCTGTTCCGCCGTCGCGCTGGGGGTCGGCCAGCCGCTGTCCGCGCAGACGCTGAAGACCTGCGACACGCCCACCTCGACCGGCGACGGGTCCTGCACGATCAACTCGGGCGACGCGGTGTCCGGCGCGCATGTCGACTTCACCGGCGCCGACTCGACGGACGAGGACGACCGCGGCGCCTCCGGCGGCACCTACACCCTGACCAACAACAAGGTGATCACCGTCGGCGGGACCCAGAACGACGTGCTCTACCTGCGCCTCGACGGGGGACGGGGCTACGACAACTCGGGCGGCTCGGGCTCGCGCGGGGGCGACGGGGGCACGGTGCATCTCGAGAACAACGCCGCCATCGTGATGGAGGGAACGGCGTCGTCGACCTCGGGCTCCGACGACGGCTCGCTGCCGGGGATCTGGGACGACCCGGGCCGGGTGACGGCGATCTACATCGCCGGCGCCGGCGGCCGGGGCGGCGACGCGCTGTCCGGGGCGGGCGGCGGCGACGGCGGCGACGGCGGCATCGCCGGCGAAGGCTGGCTGCACAATTACGCCGACGTCACCGTCTCGATGGGGCTGCCCTACGGGGGCGCGGGGCTCTACGCCGCAGTGGTCTCGGGCGGGGGCGGCGACCAGGACGACACCGCCGGCGACCAGGACGGCGGCACGGCGGGCGACGGGCGCGACTTCCAGATCGAGAACACCGGCCATGTCACGGTCAACAGCGGCTCGGCCTCGAAATTCGCCTGGGGGATCGCGGCCGAGTCCATCGGCGCCTCGGGCGGCGAGTGGAACGGGAACGGCGGCCAGGCAGGCACCGTGGGGCTGACCAGCTCGGGCGAGGTGACGGTGACGGCCGACGGCTCGGACCTGACCCTGGGCGTGCGGGGCATCTACCTCGCCAGCGTCGGCGGGCCGGGCGAGATCCAGGGCTCGTCCGACGCCTCCGACAGCGGCGGGCGCGGCGAGGAGGGCAACACCATCACCGCCACGGTGACCGGCGACGTCACCGTCACCTCGCACTCGCTGAGCGAGCCGGTGGACGTCTTCGACCCCCAGCTGCGGCCCACGGACGACTACGAGACCGTCGGCGCGATCCAGCAGTCGGGCGGCATCGTGATGTATTCGCGCGGCGGCGACGGCGGCGGCGGGCCGCAGGCGGTGGGCAGCTCGGACCGCGCCGGCGGGACCGGCGGGGCGGCGAGCGTCTCGGGCGCGATGACCCTGACCATCGACGAGGGCGCGCAGATCACCACCCATGGCGACTGGCTGCCGGGCGTGGTGATGCTGAGCGTCGGCGGCGTCGGCGGCCAGGGGCGCGAGGACAGCTCCGGCGCCGGCGGCGGCGCCGGGGGCGGCGTCGACCTCGAGCTTCTGCGCGGCGGGATCAGCACCGACGGCCAGGGCGCCTACGGCGTGCTGGCGCTGTCGCAGGGCGGCCCGGGCGGCGACTTCACGCCGTCCAGCGGCGTGGTCGACTTCACCCCGGCCAACGCCGGCGGCGGCGGCGCCGGCGGCCAGGTGACCGGCGACCTGGGCATCTACTTCGCGAACGAAAGCGCGGCGGGCGAGCTGACCGAGAAGGTCGCGGTGCAGACCGCCGGGGCCGGCGCCTCGGGCGTGGTGCTGCGCAGCTTCGGCGCCCAGGGCGGCGCCACCGGCGACAGCTTCCAGCTGTTCGGGCAGGCGGGGTCCTCGACCGGCTACGGGGGCGACGGCGGGGACGTGGTGGCGAACCTCTACGTCGACGTCGACACCGCCGGCGACAACGCCCGCGGCGTGCTGCTGCAGAACATCGGCAGCAACGGCGGCGACGGCGGCGACGACAGCGGCCTGGTGGTGGTCGGCGGCGCCGGCGGCGCGGGCGGCGACGGCAAGCGGGTGTTCTCCCGGCTCTACGGCGACGTGACCACCGGCGGGGAGGGGGCGGCGGGGCTGCTGGCCCAGTCCATCGGCGGCGGCGGCGGCGCCAGCGAGGAGGTCGGCGGCGCCGTGGCCATCGGCGGCCAGGCCGGGGCCGGCGGCGCCGGCGGCGAGATCGACCTGAACCTGGGCGGCGCGACGGTGACCACCGCCGGCGCCTTCTCCCACGGCATCGTGGGCCAGTCGGTGGGCGGCGGCGGCGGCGACGGCGGTGCGGCCTTCGACCTGTCGGCGGGCTCGCTGCCCGCCACCGGGCTGGGCGGAGCGGGCGGGGCGGCGGGCGCCGGCGGCGCCGTGAGCATCGCGACCAGCACCGACGACCCGGGCGTCGACGCCGACGTCGCGCCGACCACGATCCTGACCCGGGGCGACAACGCGGCCGGCGTCATCGCCCAGTCGGTGGGCGGCGGCGGCGGCACCGGCGGCGACGCGGACGGCGGCGGCGTCTCCATCGCCTCGTTCCAGATGGCCGGCGCGGGCGAGGCCGGCGGCGCCGGCGGCGCGACCGTCATCGACCTGACCGGCGGCGGCGTCACCACCACCGGCAGCCACGCCATCGGCCTGCTGTCGCAGTCGGTGGGCGGCGGCGGCGGGGCCGGCGGCTCGGCCTTCTCCTTCGACGCGGACCTGGGCTTCGCGCTGTCGATCGGCGTGGGCGGCCTCGGCGGCGACGGCGGCTGGGGCGGGAACGCCACGGTCGAGCTCGACGGCGTGACCATCGCCACCGGCGCCGAGGGCGAGACCGACAGCCACGGCCTGGTGGTGCAGTCGGTGGGCGGCGGCGGCGGGACCGGGGGCTCCTCGGTCTCCAAGGCCGTGGCCAAGGCGGTGACGATCCCCGAGACCGACGTCTCGGTCGGCTTCGCGGCCGCGACCGCGCTGGGCGGCAAGGGCGGCTCGGGCGGCGCGGGCGTCACCGCGACGGCGACGCTGGCGGGGACCACGATCACGACGCTGGGCGACGGCGCGATGGGGGTGATCGCGCAGTCCATCGGCGGCGGCGGCGGGGTCGGGGGCAGCGCCTCGTCCTCGGCCGGGGTGAAGGGGGGGGAGGAGTCGATCTCCGCCTCCGTCTCCGCGGCGCTGGGGGCGAGCGGCGGTTCCGGCGGCTCGGGCGGCAAGGTCAATGTCTCGCTCGACGGCAGCAGCGCGATCCGGACCTCGGGCGACCATGCCAACGCGATCCTCGCGCAGTCCATCGGCGGCGGCGGCGGCGTGGGCGGGGTCGGCTCGGCCTCCACCTCCTCGGTGGCGGACGGCTACTCGATGCAGGCGACCCTCGGGCTGGGCGGGCTGGGCGGCTCCGGCCAGTACGCCAACACGGTGACGGTGGCGCTGGCCCAGAATTCGGCGATCTCGACCCAGGGCTCAGGCGCGCGCGGCGTGGTCGCGCAGTCCATCGGCGGCGGCGGCGGCGCCTCGCAGGGCGGCACCATGGCCGTGGCGGGGAACGACGGGCCGGACGAGGAGCAGGGCTCGCTGACCCTCAACCTCGGCAAGTCGGGCGGGAGCGGCGCCAACGGCGGCGCCATCGTGACCACCACCTACGGCTCCATCGCCACCCAGGGCGACGACGCCGACGGCGTGCTGGCGCAGTCCATCGGGGGCGGCGGCGGTCTCGGCGGCTCGGCGGGGAACGACGCGGGCTCGGACGAGGACGGCGGCCGCTTCGGCGGCGGGGACGAGGACACGTCCTACGACTTCCAGGTCTCGGTGGGCGGCACGGGCGGAACCGGCGGCAACGGCGGGGCGGTGAGCCATGACATCGGCAACGGCGCGCAGATCACCACGCAGGGCGACCATGCCGACGGGGTGGTGCTGCAGTCCATCGGCGGCGGCGGGGGCGCCGGAGGCTCGGCGCTGGCCGACGGCTCGGACGGCTCGGCCGATCTCGACCTGCGGCTGGGCCGCAAGGGCGGCGAGGGCGGCGTCGGCGGCACGGTGACGCTGACCGCCAACGGCAACGTCGGCGGCTCGGTCGCCACCCACGGCTACGCGGCGCATAGCTTCGTGCTGCAGTCCATCGGCGGCGGCGGCGGCCAGGCCGGCGACGGCTCCACCCGCTCGGGCGGGACGCTGCACCTGGGCGGGGTGGTCAACAGCAACCAGTCCGGCCAGCAGGGCGGCTCGGTCTCCGCCTCGGGCTACAGGAACATCGAGACCTACGGCGACGACTCCTTCGGCCTGCTGGCGCAGTCGATCGGCGGCGGCGGCGGCGTGGCCGCGGTGGGCGCCGCCGAGAGCGCGGACGGCGACCTGTCGCACACGGTGATCGCCGGCGGCGCCGGGACCCGCAACAACGTGGGAACCTCCAACGGCGGCACGGTCGACGTCAGCTTCGGCTCGAACCTGACCACCAATGGCGACCGCGCCATCGGCATGGTCGCCCAGTCCATCGGCGGCGGCGGCGGCGTGGCGCTGACCGGCGGCGCGCAGGGCGCCGCCTCGATGATCGTGGGCGGGGGCGCCGGCAACGGCGCCGCCGTGACCCTGCATTACGTCAGCGGCGCCCTGAACACCTACGGCGACGGCGCGCACGGGCTGGTGGCGCAGTCCATCGGCGGCGGCGGCCTGTTCGGCGA
>CAXGVP010000331.1:0-4963 GCA_964013055.1 uncultured Albimonas sp. | reverse complement strand
TAGAGCGCGTGCTTGAAGAAGGTCCAGAACCACGCCACGAAGAACATCACCTCGGAGATGATGAACATGATCACGCCGTAGCGCAGGCCCAGCTGCACCACCGGGGTGTGGTCGCCGGCCCGGCTCTCGAGCACCACGTCGCGCCACCAGCCGAACATGACGTAGAGCACGCCCAGGAAGCCCAGGATGAACAGCCACGGGCCGCCGTCGTGCATCCACATCACGCCGCCGAACAGCATGACGAAGGCGCCGACCGCGCCCAGCAGGGGCCAGGGGCTGGGGCTCAGGATGTGGTAGTCGTGGTTCTTCTCGTGGGCCATGGCGTGTCTCCCCTCGGAATGTCGGTCCCGGCGCGCGCCGTCCTGATCGTCGTCAGTTGACGTCCTGCGCAGGCTTCGGAAGCACCGCCGAGGCGTCGGTCGCCTCGGTGATCCGGTCCTCGTCCTGGACGTCGGTTTCGTGGAACGTATAGCTCAGCGTGATCGTGTGCACATGCTTCGCCTCGCGGTCCTCCACGATCTCCGGGTCCACGAAGAACGTGACCGGCATCATGATGGACTCGCCCGGCTGCAGCACCTGGTAGGTGAAGCAGAAGCAGTCGATCTTGGTGAAGTAATACCCCGCCGAGAACGGCGCGACGTTGTAGGACGCCTGCCCCGCGATCGGACGGTCGCTGTTGTTGGTCGCCTCGTAGAAGGCCAGCCCCGTCTCCCCGATGCGGATCTCCATCTCCCGGGTCTCGGGCTTGAAGGTCCAGGGGAAGCCGCGCTCGACGTTGGCGTCGAAGCGGACCTTGATGGTCTGGTCCAGCACGCCCTTCTCGTTCACCGCGGCGACGTTGGTCTCCCCGCCGTAGCCGGTCACCCGGCAGAACCAGGAGTAGAACGGCACCGCCAGAACGGTCAGCGAGGCCATGACGGCCAGCAGGCCCAGCAGGCGGATCGCCGTGCGGGCCTGAGGCTCCAGTCCTTTCCACCAGCCGGTCATCTCAGTAACCCTGCAGCGAGCCGACCTGGCCTTCGGCCAGCTTCACGATGGTCACCGCGAAGACCAGGATGACGAAGGCGAGCAGCGCGCCGCCGAGCGCGAAGTTGCGCCCCTTGCGGCGGCGGTGGAGCTCATGTTCCTCCTTGGGGATCATCGGACTTCCCTTTCTCCCCTCGCTCAGAACAGCTGCATGGCGGCGGCGTAGTCGCCGAGCGCGGCGCGCAGCGCGGCCTCGCCCAGCAGCGCGGCGAAGGACCAGAACAGGAAGTGCAGCGAAAGCCTGAAGAAAGCCTTCTCCGCCGCATACTTGTCGGCCTTCGCCTGCGCCTCGTCCCTCCGGCGGAGCCGCCAGGCCCCCGCCGCGAAGCGCGCGTTGAAGTAGAGCGCCACCGCCAGATAGAGCGGCCCGCCCGCCACCGTGAAGGCGGGGGCGATCGCCACCGGGGCGAGCAGCAGCGCGTAGATCAGGATCTGTTTACGGGTCGCCGCGTCGCCGGCCACATTGGGCAGCATCGGCACGTCGGCCTTCTCGTAGTCCGTCTCCGCAAAGAGCGCGAGCGCCCAGAAGTGCGGCGGCGTCCACATGAAGATCAGCCCGACCAGCAGCAGCGGCGCGATCCCGACCGAGCCCGTCGCCGCCGCCCAGCCGACCAGCGGCGGCAGCGCGCCGGCGAGCCCGCCGATGACGATGTTCTGCGGCGTCGAGCGCTTCAGCCACATCGAGTAGACGACGACGTAGAAGAAGATGGTGAAGGCCAGCAGCGCGCCCGCCAGCGGGTTGGCGAAGACGGCCAGCATCATCACCGACAGCACCGACAGCGCCAGGCCGAAGGCCAGCGCCTCGCCCGGGGCCATGCGGCCGTCGGGGATCGGGCGGCCGGCGGTGCGGCGCATCTTGGCGTCGATGTCGGCGTCCCACCACATGTTCAGCGCGCCCGAGGCGCCGGCCCCGACCGCGATGCACAGGATCGCGGCGAAGCCCACCACCGGGTTCAGCGACGCCGGCGCGCAGAGCATCCCCACCAGCGCCGTGAAGATCGACAGCGACATCACCCGCGGCTTGAGCAGGATCACGTAGTCGCGGACCGTCGGCTCCTTCGGCGCGCCGGAGATCGGCTCGCGGGTCGTGTCGATGATCGAGGCGTCGGTCATGAGGCGGCGTCGTGGTCCTGGCTCTCGCGCCCCGTGCGGATCGCAGCGGCGGCGGTGGCGATGGTCGTCGGAGCGGGGCTCGACCGCCGGCTCCGGGGCGGACCCTCCGCAGGCGGAGGGCCGCGCCGCGGCCCGGCGATCCGGTCCGCAGCGGGGTCTTGCGGGCGGGCGGGGCGCGGGACCCCGCCGGCCGGTCGGATCAGTCGGCCAGCGCCGCGACCGACACGTCGCGCTTCACGCCGGCATACATCTCCTGGCTCTCGGCCAGCCAGGCGTCGTACTCTTCCTGGGTCACGGCCTTGACCGAGATCGGCATGTAGGCGTGGTCCTTGCCGCAGAGCTCCGAGCACTGGCCGTAGTAGATGCCGGGCTCGTCGACCTGGAACCAGATCTCGTTCAGGCGGCCGGGGATGCCGTCCATCTTCACGCCGAAGGCCGGCACGGTCCAGGAGTGGATCACGTCCGAGGCGGTCACCTGCATCCGCACCACCTTGTCCACCGGCACCACCACGAAGGTGTTGGTCTGCAGGCGATAGTTCTCGGCGGTGACGCCGGCGGCCTCGAGCTCGTCGCCCACGTTGGCCCGGGCGGTCTCGAAGTCCTTGTAGCCGTAGCCGACCATCATCGAGTCGAAGGCGAAGTCGGCCTCGCCCTCGGGGTCGGGATACTCGTAGCTCCAGTACCACTGGTTGCCGGTGGCCTTGATGGTCACGTCCGCTTCGGGGATCGTGACCTGCTTGGACAGCAGCTGCAGCGAGGGGATGGCGATCGCCACCAGGATCACGATCGGCACCACGGTCCACACAACCTCGACCAGCGAGTTGTGGGTGAAGGTCGCGGGCTTGGGGTTCGCCTTCTCGTTGAAGCGGAACGCCACGTAGGCCATCAGCGCGGTGACGAACAGCACGATCACCGTGATGATCACCAGCAGGAAGCCGTCCAGCCAGTGCAGGTCGGAGGCCAGCTCCGTCGCCGCATGCTGGAAGCCGGTGCCGCCGGGATGCGGGATCCCGATGATGGTGGCGGCGTCCTGCGCGAAAGCTGCGGGCGCGGCGACTGCAGCGGCCAGGCCGCTCGTCAGCCCGGACAGGATCGACGCCATCTTGCCAGCTCGCATGTCCGATCTTCCCCCTTGTTCTTCGGCGGCCGGGAAGGGCCGCACCGGCGATCGCCGGTTCATTGGCACGGCGGGGCCCGGATACGCCAGACCCTTCGCCTCAGGCTAGTGAATTTCGCCGCGGAAACGATCATATGCGAGACGGTTGAGCAATGCGGCGCATTGCGCCACGTGTATGGCGGCAATGCTTTCCAGATCTGGGCCGTTTCCCTCGAAACCGGCCCGAAATCCGCCTGAAGGAGCCTTCATGACCCGGTCCAGCGACCCGTTCCGCCCGTTCGAGACCGCGCTCGACGAGGCCGAGGCGCTTTCCATCCTGCGCGAGGCTGTCGCAGGCGCCGACGACGGCGAACTGTATCTCGAGCGTCGCCGCTCCGAGGCGCTGGCCTTCGACGATGGCCGCCTGCGCACCGCAAGCTACGATGCGGGCGAGGGATTCGGACTGCGCGCCGTCTGCGGCGAGGCCGCGGGCTACGCCCATTCCACCGAACTCTCCGCCGCCGCCCTGAGGCGCGCCGCCGAGACCTGCCGCCTCGCCGCCCGCGACGGCGGCGGGACCGGCCCGGCCGCGCCGCCCCAGGCCACCAACCGCCGCCTCTATTCCGACGACGACCCGCTGGAGGGGCCCGACTTCCAGGCCCGGGTGACGCTCCTGTCCGAGCTCGACGCCTACGCCCGCGCGCGGGAGCCGAAGGTGGCGCAGGTCACCGTCAGCCTCGCCTGCTCGATGCAGGAGATCGAGATCCTGCGCCCCGAGGGCCGCCGCGTGGCGGACGTCCGCCCGCTGGTGCGCATGAACGTCTCGGTGATCTGCGAATCGGGCGGCCGGCGCGAGAGCGGCTCCGCCGGGGGCGGCGGCCGCTTCGGGGTCGAGGCGGTGATGGACCCCGAGCACGGCAAGCGGCTGGTCGACGAGGCCACCCGCCAGGCGCTGGTCAACCTCGAGGCCGAGGATGCGCCGGCGGGCGTGATGGACGTGGCGCTGTCCTCCGGCTGGCCCGGCATCCTGCTGCACGAGGCGGTCGGCCACGGGCTGGAGGGGGATTTCAACAGGAAGAAGACCTCGGCCTTCGCCGGCCTGATGGGCCAGATGATCGCGGCGCCGGGCGTGACGGTGGTGGACGACGGGACGATTCCCGACCGCCGCGGCTCGATCACCATCGACGACGAGGGCACGCCCTCGGCCCGCAACGTGCTGATCGAGGACGGCCGCCTGGTCGGCTACATGCAGGACCGCCAGAACGCCCGCCTGATGGGGGTCGCCCCCACCGGCAACGGGCGGAGGCAGAGCTACGCCCACCCCCCGATGCCCCGCATGACCAACACCATCATGCTGGGCGGGACCGCCTCCCCCGAGGACGTGGTCGCCGGCGTCGAGGACGGCATCCACGCGGTCGCCTTCGGCGGCGGCCAGGTGGACATCACCAACGGCAAGTTCGTGTTCTCCTGCACCGAGGCCTACCGGGTGAAGAACGGGAAGGTCCTGCATCCGGTGAAGGGCGCGACCCTGATCGGCGACGGCGCGACGGCGCTGCGCAAGATCCGGGCGGTCGGGAACGACATGGCGCTCGACCCCGGCATGGGCATGTGCGGCAAGGCCGGCCAGTGGGTGCCGGTGGGCGTCGGCCAGCCGACCCTGCTGATCGGCGGCCCGACCGTCGGCGGCGCCTCGGCGGGCTGAGCGGCGCCCCTCCCCGCCCCCGGCGC
>CAXGVP010000330.1:0-4974 GCA_964013055.1 uncultured Albimonas sp. | reverse complement strand
GGCAGGGCCTGGACAGAGGAAGGGCGCGCCCCGGGGGACGCGCCCTTTCGCTTTGCCTGCACCGCGCGATGGCGGCCGAGGGACGGGAGCCGCGGGCATCCTGCCGGGCGGCCCCTGTCGCGCGACCGTCCTGAACCGGGCGACGGCGTTGGCGCCGGGGGGCCTGCGTCGGGACCGCCTGCAGCAGGCAGGGGACTGCATCGGCGAGAGGTCCGCCTCAGGCCAAGCCTCAGGCTACGGCGGCCATGGTCAGGCGCACGGCGCCGTCGCCGGCGGCGGCGCGGTCGGCTGGCGTCCAGGCGCCGTCGCTGCAGGCGCAGGCCGCGTTGCGCGGCAGGCGGCCGTCGGCCGCAAGCTCGAACGACAGGCGCCCGCCCTCGTCGCTCAGCACCAGCATGGACTGGGGTCGGGCGTCGCCGCCCTGCGCCTTGAAGGCGGCGGCCGCGGCGCGCACGCCCTCGGCCAGACGCGCGGCGGAGGCGGCGGCCTCGCCCTCGGGAACGCCGGCGCGGGCCAGCGCGGCCCCGGCCCAGAGTTCGGCTTGCTCGGCGGCCTCGGGGCCGCAGTCGATGAAGATCAGGTCACGCATTGTCCAACGCTCCGCTCGCTCATGCGGCCCGGTTCGCATCGGGCCGCTCCCACGGGTTCTTCCTGCCACGTCGGGGGTAAATGAGGCGCAAACCCGGCGGAGGATGGGAGCAATCCGAGGCATTCGATCCGGCTGCCGTATCATCGCGGCTTCGGCGCCGGTCCGGCGCCCGATCGCCCCCGCCCCGGCGCCGGTCCTGCGCGATGCCGGCGCCGCGGCGCCTCTTTCGCGCGATCGCAGGAACTCCTTAACCATTCTGCCCGCCCCTTGCAGCGGGCGCCCTTCGCCCCCCAAGTTCCGGGTCCATCCCTCCGACCGGAGTCCCCCCGGCCCCCGCGGCCGCCGCCATGACCGATCCCGCCGCCCCCTCCCGCCCCGCGCGCACGCACGTCTTCATCGTCGACGGCACCCTGTCCTCGCTCGAGCCGGGGCAGGAGACCCATGCCGGGCGCCTCTACCGGATGCTGGGCAACGGCGGGCGGCGGGCGGACCTGTGGGTGGATCACCACCCCGGCGTGCAGGGCCGGGGCCCGCGGGGCTGGCTGCGGGCGGCGATCGGGCTGGGGCTGAACGACGCGATCCTGGACGGCTACGCGCGGCTCTCCTCGCGCTGGCGGCCGGGGGACCGGATCTTCCTCTACGGCTATTCGCGCGGCGCCTACGCGGCGCGCTCGCTGGCCGGGCTGATCGGCTTCGTGGGCCTGCTGCGGCCCGAGCGGGCGATCCAGCGGCGGGTGGAGCGGGCGTTCCGGCTCTACGAATCCGGGAACCGCGACCGGGCGGCGGCATTCCGCGCGCTGCATGGGCGCCCCGAACCGGCGCTGATCGACGTGGTGGGCGTGTGGGACACGGTGAAGGCGCTGGGCATCCCCTGGCCGTTGCTGTCGTTCCTGCACCCGATGGCGACCGAGTTCCACGACCACCACCTCGGCTCCCACGTCGGCCACGGCCTGCACGCGCTGGCGCTGGACGAGGACCGGGTGGCGTTCCGGCCGGAGATCTGGCAGCTCGACCACCTGCATCCCGGCCGGGTCGAGCAGGTCTGGTTCCCCGGCGCCCATGGCGACGTCGGCGGCCATATCGGCCATTTCCAGGCGGCCCGGCCGCTGGCCGACCTGTCGCTGAACTGGATGCTGGAGCGATCCGAGGCCCTGGGCCTGCCGCTGCCGCCCGACTGGCGCGCGCAGGTGCGCCCCGACGCCTCCGCCCCGATGCGCGGGCCGCGGCGCGGCTCGGGCCAGATGTTCATCATCCGCGAGCCGCGGCGCGTGCATCCCGAGAACGGCGAGGTGCTGCACCCCTCCGCCGCCCTGCGCATGGTGCAGCTGGGCTATCGCCCGCGCGCGCGGGGCGTGGCCCCTCCGCTGCCGCCGCCGAGCTTAGAGCAGGCCTGAGCGGGCGCCCCCCGCCCCTGCCCGCCAGAGCGGCGCCGGCGTCGCCTTCCGCCACGAAAAGTTGCACCGGCCCGCGCCGCGTGCCTATCCTTCGGTTTCCGGTCAGGAGCGTCCGCCGCCATGAGCGAGCCCATCGAACCGCTGGAGATCACCCCGACCCTGCTTCTGCGGGCCTATTCGGCCGGCGTCTTCCCCATGGCGCAGGCGGCGGACGCCGACGACATCTTCTGGGTCGACCCCAAGCGCCGCGGGATCCTGCCGCTGGACGGGCTGCATGTGCCGAAAAGCCTCGCCCGCCGGATGAAGCGCGGCGGCCACGACTGCACGGTGGACCGGGCGTTCGAGGCGGTGCTCGACGGCTGCGCGGCGCGCGAGGAGACCTGGATCAACCCCGAGATCCGCGAGCTCTACGGCACCCTGCACCGGCTGGGCTACGCCCATTCGGTCGAAGTGTGGATGGACGGCGAACTGGCGGGCGGCCTCTACGGCGTGCAGCTGGGCGCGGCGTTCTTCGGCGAGTCGATGTTCTCGACCCGCACCGACGCCTCCAAGATCGCGCTGGTCTGGCTGGTGGCGCGGCTGCGGGCGGGGGGGTTCACGCTGCTGGACACGCAGTTCGTGACCTCCCACCTCAGCCGGCTGGGCGCGATCGAGATCTCGCGCGCCCGCTACCACCAGATGCTGGAGACGGCGGTGAAGTCGCGGGCCGACTTCTACTCGCTGCCCGGGGACGCCACGCCCTCGGACGTGCTGCAGCTGAGCACCCAGACGTCGTAGCGCGCGTGATCCATCGCCGAGAGCGCGGGCGACGAGGCGAACATCCACCCCGAGAACCGCGGCGTCTCCTCGCGCAGGTCGCGGATCTCGAGGAAGGCGAAGGCGTCCTGGCGGACGTCCTCCTCCGGCGCGCGGCAGGTCATCAGGGCGAGCTCCAGCCGATCCTCGACCCGGGTCTCGCCGACCTTGAGCGCGATCTCGTCCACCTGCCCGGTCATCTTGTCGAGCACCTTGAGCCGCGCGCCCTCCATCGCGACCGAGGGCCGGCGCTGGGGCGTGGGCGGCTCGTAGTCGCGCAGGCGGCCGGTCTCGTCCTGGGGGACCTGGCGGAAGTTGCCGTCCAGCGAGCCGCGGTCCCCCGCGGGCACGTCGCGTCCGGGCGTGGTCTCCTCGAGGCCCAGCGGGCCCTGCGTGTTCTGCAGGGCCGCGCCCTGGGCGCCGGGGGTCACGGCGGCCTCCGGCTCGGCCCGGCGCTCGGTCCAGGTCTCGATGCCGGTCGAGGCCTGGGCCAGCGTCATGGTGGGCGAGGTCGCCCCCTGCGCCTGGGCCAGCGCCAGCGCCGGCACGCTCAGTCCCAGCGCCAGCACGAGGCCGGCGCGGGAGCGGGAAATGCGGATCGGTCCGAGGGTCATTCGGCTCTCTCCAGTCGCGCGCGAAAGCGCAGACGAACGTAGTCGGCGGTCCAGTTCCCCGCGCCGTCGCGCAGCGCGGGGGCGGCGAGCTCGGCCACCCTCGCGCGGGCGGCCTCGCGCCGCGCTTCGGGCAGTTTCGCCATCGCCGGGGCGGCCAGCACGGCCAGCCACTGCTCCATCCCCGCGGCGACGGGGGTGGGGCGGGGGATCAGCTCCATGCTTTCCACGACGAAGCCGGCGGATTCCAGCGCCGCCGTCTGCTCGGCGGGCGAGGGGAAGCGCCAGACGTCGTGCAGCGTGGTGGTCACGCCCTCGTCCGCCAGCACCGCGATCAGCGCGGTGCGGATGGCCGCGACATTGCCCATGCCCCCCTGCTCGGCCACGAAGCGGCCGCCGGGGACGAGGGCGCGGGCGACGCCGGCCAGCACGGGCTCGGCATCGGTCATCCAGTGCAGGGCGGCGTTGGAGAAGACGGCGTCGAACCGGCCCCGGAAGGTCAGGGCGGCGGCGTCCATCACCTGCGCCTCGATCCCGCGGGCCTGCGCGGCGGCGACCATGTCGGGCGAGGCGTCGACGCCGACGACCTCGGCCCCCGCCTCCACCAGCCGCGCCGTCAGCGCGCCGTCGCCGCAGCCCAGATCCAGGATCCGCTCGCCCGGCCGCGGGTCCAGCAGCGCCACCACCGGCGCGCCGAGGTCCGAGACGAACCGCGCCGTCCGGGCGTAGCCCTTCGAATCCCAGTGATCCGGCGACACGACGCAGGTCAATCCGACGCTCCCGAGGACGAGATCGCCCGACCCACCAGGTCCATCAGGTTCACCGAGCCCTGGGTGTAGAGGATCTCCTCCCCCGGGGCCAACATCAGGTCCGATCCGCCGGGGGTGATGGCGACGTAGTTGCCGCCCAGCAGCCCCTCGGACTGGATGGCGGCGTCGGAATCGTCGGGCAGCTGCACCGAGCCGTCGATGCTCAGCATCGCGACCGCCTGGTAGGTCGAGGGATCGAGCTCCAGCGAGGACACCGATCCGACCTTCACCCCGGCGATCTTGACGTCGGCGCCGACCGACACACCTTCGACCTTGCGGAACGCGGCCTTCAGTTCGTAGCGGTCCGAACCGCCGGGCCCGAGGTCCGCGGTCTGGGCGCCGTAGACGAGGAATCCGGCGGCGACGGCGATCACCGCCGCCCCGATCAGGGTCTCCGCCGCGCTGCTCGCCATCGTCTTCCTTTCCGCGCCGGGGCGCGCCTGCCAGCTTCGTCGCCTGCCCCGGACCACAGGACCGGGGCGGAATTTCGGCGGCAGGTTGCCGCCTGCGCAGGGATTCCGCAATCCGCGACGCCGCCGCAACCCCTCGCGCCCGGGACCCGAAAGGCCGGTGAAAGGGCCCGAGCCCACGCAGATGGGCGCCTTCGCGCGCGACGCAACCCCCTCGCGCCCGCAGGCGCCCCTCGCCGCATGCGCCCGGAACGGCCTCCCTCGCGAAGCGCCTGTTCCCCGGAGCCGTCCGTCGCTGGCGGCCAACGGAGCGACTCGTCCCCGCCGGTCAAGGATCGCGCAGCGACCCCCGAAGGGGGCTTGTCC
>CAXGVP010000329.1:0-4978 GCA_964013055.1 uncultured Albimonas sp. | reverse complement strand
CCCCGAGCCACGGGCGCAGCCGATGACGCGGCGCGTCCCCCGCATGGGGGCCGCGAGGCGCTCAGGGGTCGCGCCGGCGGGGCTCGGCGCCGGGCTCCTCGATCAGCAGGGGCATGCGGTCGGTGCAGAACCAGGTCAGCCCGTATTCCACCGGCCGCCCGCCCACATCCACGCTCAGGCTCTCGGCCCGCAGCAGGGGCGTGGTCTCGGGGATCATCAGGTGGCGCGCGATCAGCAGGCCCGGCCGGCAGGCCGTCATCCGGGTCCAGCGCCGCGTGTAGTCCTCCCCCCCCCCGGCGGCCAGCGCCCGGGTGATCGAGCCGGTCTCGCGCAGCACCCCCGGCAGATCCGGCAGCCGGCCCGCCGGGAACACCGTGCGCGCCACCGCCATCGGCACGCCGTCAGCCAGCGTCAGCCCCTCGTAGACATGCACCGGCGCGCCGCGGTCGAGCTCCAGCGCCTCCGCCTCCGCCCGGCTCGCGCCCTGCGTCTCCAGCGACAGGATCCGGCGCGCAGGCTCCCGCCCCGCCGCCCTCAGGTTCTCCGAGAACCGGGTCCGGCGCGAGATCGGATAGTCCGTCGTCGCATGGGTCACCGTCGCCCCCGCCCCCCGGCGCACATGCACCATCCCCGCCTCGGCCAACGCCGCCGTCGCCCGGCGCAGCGTGTGCCGGTTCACCCCGAACCGCGCCGCCAGGGCGGTCTCCGAGGGCAGACGCTCCCCCGTCGCCCAGCGGCCCTCGCGGATCTCCCCGGCCAGCGCGTCGCGGATCCGCGCCCAGACCGGGCCGGCCGGCGCCTCACCGGCGCCCTCCCCCCCAGCCCCCTCCTCCCCCCGTTCCCGAAGTCCCTGCGGCATCCAACCCTCCCGGACGTCATGCAGATGTCATCAATCGCGCGTTGCTTTCGCGCTCCGACTCGGCGATACGATACTTGTGCAGTTGTCGAGTTGGCTAGACAGAAATGCAACCTGAGACCTCTCCCGATCAGACCGCCGCCCGCAAGGGCTGGATGAGCACGCTGGCCAGGGCTCCGGCCGAACGGCTGGCGGAGCTGTGGGAGGGCGCGTCCCTCCCCGCCGAAGACTACGCCTGGCTGCGCCGCCCTGACTCCGGCGCGGTGATGCTGCGCGGCCGGGCCGGCGCCGTGGGCGCCCCCTTCAACCTCGGCGAGATGACGGTCACCCGCGCCGCCCTGCGCCTGCACTCGGGCGAGGTCGGCCACGCCTGGGTGCAGGGCCGCGACAAGCGCAAGGCGACGCTGGCGGCCCTCGCCGACGCGCTGATGCAGACCGATGCGGCCCCGCAGGTCGAGACCGCGATCCTCGCCCCCCTGCGCGCCGAGGCCGAGGCCCGCGCCCACGCCCGCGCCGCCCGCGCCGCCGCCACGAAGGTCGAGTTCTTCACCCTGGTCCGAGGAGAAGACGGATGACGGCTCTCGCCGCCGAGGCCCTGTCCGGCGCCTTCGCCGACGCCCCCGCCGAGGCCTCGCGCGCCTTCCGCGCAGCCCTAGACGCAATGTCCCGCCCCGGGACCCTGCAGCCCGCCGAGGGCGCGACCCCGCCCGCGCCCCTGCCCGCGGCCGCCGGCGCCCTCGCCCTGACGCTGGTCGACGCCGAGACGCCGGTCTGGCTCGCCCCCGACCTGCACGGCGGCGCCGTCGAGGACTGGCTGCGCTTCCACTGCAACGCGCCCCTGGGCGCGCCCCCGGAGGAGGCCGCCTTCGCCTTCGGCTCGGCGGCCGCCCTGCGGGCGGATCTCGACCGCTTCGCGATCGGGACCCCGGAATACCCCGACCGCTCCACCACCCTGGTCGTGCTGCTCGACGCCTTCGACGGCGCCGAGGCCGAGCTGACCGGCCCCGGGATCCGCGGAACCGCGCGCCTCGCCCTGGGCCCCGCCCGCGCGGAGGTGCTGGCGCTGGCCGGGCCCAACGCGGCGCTTTTCCCCCAGGGCCGCGACCTGTTCCTGGCGGCGGAGGGGCGGCTCGCCGCCCTCCCCCGCACCACCCGCCTGCGGGAGATCTGAGATGTACGTGGCCGTGAAAGGCGGCGAGCGGGCGATCGACAACGCCCACGCCTGGCTCGCGGAGGCGCGCCGCGGCGACGCCTCGGTCCCCGAGCTCTCCCTCGCCCAGATCCGCGAGCAGATGACGCTGGCCGTGAACCGGGTGATGGCCGAGGGCTCGCTCCACGACCCGGACCTCGCGGCGCTGGCGATCAAGCAGGCCCGCGGCGACCTGATCGAGGCCATTTTTCTGATCCGCGCCTACAGGACGACCCTGCCGAGGTTCGGGTGCTCGGTCCCGCTGGAGACCTCCGCGATGGCCGTCTCCCGCCGCGTCTCCGCGACCTTCAAGGACGCGCCCGGCGGCCAGGTGCTGGGCCCGACCTTCGACTACACCCACCGCCTGATCGATTTCGCCCTGGCCGCCGAGGGCGAAGCGCCGGAGGCCCCGCAGGCCGCCCCCCTGGCCGAGCGAACGCCCCACATCGCCGGGTTCCTCGACGCCGAGGGCCTGCTGCAGTCCGAGCCCGAGGGCGACCCCTCGCCCCCCGACCTCACTCGCCAGCCGCTCGCCTTCCCCGCCGACCGCGCCCTGCGCCTGCAGGCGCTGGCCCGCGCCGACGAGGGGTTCACCCTGTCGCTCGCCTACTCCACCCAGCGCGGCTACGGCCGCAACCACCCCTTCGTGGGCGAGCTGCGCGTGGGCATGGTCTCGGTCGAGGCGGAGATCCCCGAGCTCGGCTTCGCGGTCGAGATCGGCGAGGTCGAGCTGACCGAATGCGAGACGGTCAACCAGTTCACAGGCTCGCGCACCGAGCCCCCGCAGTTCACCCGTGGCTATGGTCTCACGCTGGGCCATTGCGAGCGCAAGGCGATCTCGATGGCGCTGGTCGACCGGGCGATGCGCTGGAAGGAGCTGGGCGAGGACGACGTCGGCGCCCCCGCCCAGGACGAGGAGTTCGTCCTCTCCCACTGCGACAACATCCAGGCCACCGGCTTCCTGGAGCACATCAAGCTGCCCCACTACGTCGACTTCCAGGCCGAGCTGGAGCTGATCCGCAAGCTGAGGCGCGAGGCCGAGGCCGCGCAGGCGCAAGCCCGGGCCGAGGCGCAGGCCGCGAAGGAGGCCGCCCAATGACCGCTCCCGCGCCCACCCGGGCCGACCCCGACTACAACTTCGCCTATCTCGACGAGCAGACCAAGCGGATGATCCGCCGGGCGCTGCTGAAGGCCGTGGCGATCCCCGGCTACCAGGTGCCTTTCGCGTCTCGCGAGATGCCCATGCCCTACGGCTGGGGCACCGGCGGCGTGCAGGTGACGGCTGCGGCGCTGACCCCCGAGGACGTTCTGAAAGTCATCGACCAGGGCGCCGACGACACCACCAACGCCGTCTCCATTCGAAAATTCTTCCAGCGGGTCGCGGGGGTGGCGGTCACCGAGGCGACCGCCGAGGCGACCCTGATCCAGACCCGCCACCGGATCCCCGAGACGCCCCTGACCGAGGGCCAGATCCTCGTCTACCAGGTGCCGATCCCCGAGCCGCTGCGGTTTCTCGAGCCCCGCGAGACCGAGACGCGCAAGATGCATGCGCTCGAGGAATACGGGCTGATGCATGTGAAGCTCTACGAGGACATCGCCCGCCACGGCCATATCGCCACCGCCTACGCCTATCCGGTGAAGGTCGAGGGGCGCTATGTGATGGACCCCTCGCCGATCCCGAAGTTCGACAATCCCAAGATGTCGAACTCGCCGGCCCTGCAGCTCTTCGGCGCGGGGCGCGAGCAGCGGATCTATGCGATCCCGCCCTGGACGGAGGTGGTCAGCCTCGACTTCGAGGATCACCCCTTCGATCCCGGCGGCGCGAAGGAGGCCTGCGCGATCTGCGGCGCGCGCGGGGTCTACCTCGACGAGGTGATCGTGGACGACGCAGGCGGGCGGATGTTCGTGTGCTCGGACACCGATCATTGCCGCGCCCGGGTCGAGGCCGGCGATGTCGGCGTCGCCGGCGCGCCTGCCGGCCGGAGCGTGGAAGGAGCAGACGCATGAGCGGGCCTCTGTTCTCGGTCGAGGGGCTGACCCGGCGCTACGGCGCCCGGATCGGCTGCCAGGACGTCTCGTTCGAGCTCTGGCCCGGCGAGGTGATGGGCATCGTGGGCGAGAGCGGCTCGGGCAAGTCGACGCTGCTGTCGTGCATCTCCGGCCAGCTGGATCCGGACGAGGGCCGGGTGCGCTACGCGACCCGCGACCTGGGGACGGTGGACGTGCGGGCGCTGTCGGAGCCGCGGCGGCGGATGCTGATGCGCACCGACTGGGCCTTCGTGCACCAGAACCCGCGCGACGGGCTGCGGATGACGGTCTCGGCCGGCGCCAACGTCGGCGAGCGGCTGATGGCGGTCGGCGCGCGCCACTACGGCGCGATCCGCGACAGCGCCACGGACTGGCTGGGCAAGGTCGAGATCGCGGCCGAGCGGATCGACGACCGCCCCGCGGCCTTCTCCGGCGGCATGCAGCAGCGCCTGCAGATCGCGCGCAACCTGGTGACGGGCCCGCGGCTGGTGTTCATGGACGAGCCGACAGGAGGGCTCGACGTCTCGGTGCAGGCGCGGCTGCTGGACCTGATCCGCGGCCTGGTGCGGGAGCTGGGGCTGTCTGCGGTCATCGTCACCCATGACCTCGCGGTGGTGCGGCTGCTGGCCGACCGGCTGATGGTGATGAAGGGCGGGCGGGTGGTCGAGACGGGGCTGACCGACCAGGTGCTCGACGATCCGCAGCATGCCTACACGCAGCTGCTGGTCAGCTCGGTGCTCCAGGCATGAACGGTTCCCAAGAGATAGCGCCCTGCGCCGACACGCCTTTCGCGCCGCGTCGCCCCGGCGGGGTCGGTCGGGTCGGGACTTGCCGGACGCTTCGCGCCGGCGCCGCCCGCCCGCCGACCCCGTCGCCGACGCCCCTGCCGCGGCGGGGGCGGCGGG
>CAXGVP010000328.1:0-4982 GCA_964013055.1 uncultured Albimonas sp. | reverse complement strand
GCGCGCCTTCTCCAGCCGCAGCTCGAGGTAGTAGCGCTTGGGCGAGCGGTTGAGGTAGCGGCGGAACAGCCGCTCGAGCTGGCGGGTGGACATGCCGACGGATTCGGCGAGGCGGGCGGCCGAGACCGGCTCCTCGATGTTCTCGTGCATCAGGGCGATGACGCGGCTGAGTTTCGGGTGGCGCACGCCGATGCGGGCGGGGACCGAGAGGCGCTGGTGATCCTCGTCGCCGCGCAGGTTGGTGTAGACCATCTGGTCGGCGACCATGCCGGCGATGTCGGGCCCGTGGGCGTTGGCCACCACGCGCAGCATCATGTCGCCGGCTGCGGCGCCGCCTGCGGCGGTCATCGCGTCGCGGTCGATCACGTAGATCTGGTCCGAAAGCTCCACGTCGGGGAAATCCTCGGTGAAGCCGTCCTGGTTCTCCCAGTGGATGGTGCAGCGCTTGCCGTCGAGCAGGCCGGCGCGCGCCAGCGCATAGGCGCCGGTGCACACCGCCCCCAGCGTCACCCCCTTGCGGCTTTCGCGGCGCAGCCAGTTCAGCACGCCGCGGGTGGTGGCGCGGGCCACGTCGATGCCCCCGCAGACGACCGCCGTGCAGCCGCGCGGCAGCTCGTCGAGGGCGCCGTCCACCGCGACCTCGAGCCCCGCCGAGGCGCGCACCGGGGCGCCTGTCTCCGACAGCAGCCGCCAGCGGTAGAGCTCGCGCCCCGAGACGTGGTTGGCCAGCCGCAGCGGCTCGATCGCCGAGGCGAAGGCGATCAGCGAGAACTGGTCGAGCAGCACGAAGACGAACTGACCCGGCACGGTCGACGCCGCGGAGCCCGCCTGGGCGGAGGAAGAGGGTCGCGTGTTCATCGTGTGTCCGAGCGGGAATCGCCAGCGAAGTTAGGGAAGTCAGACCAAATCCTTCCCGCGCGCAAGAGCGGCGTGGGCCCGTCGGTTCGTGTCGGGGCAGGAAACCCCGAAAGCGACCGGACGGCGCGCGTGGGCGACCCCCGTCGCGCGCATGGCGCACCCACGAACCGGGCACGCGCTCTGCGTGCACAGGCTGACCCATCGCGCGGGCGGCGCACAGGCGACGCCTGCCCGCCGCCCCGCCCGGGCGTCAGCCGGCGGCTTCGGCCTGCGGGCGCAGCGGGCCGGGGCCGTCGCGCTCGCCTTCCGCCGGGCGCAGGCGCAGGTCGCCGCGGTCGCGGGGCAGCGCCTCTGGGTGGGTTTCGCGCAGCCACAGCAGCACCTTCTCGCGCACCTCGCAGCGCAATTCCCAGGCGCGGGGCGACGAGCGGGCCGACATCAGCGCGCGCACCTCGACCGTGCGCTCCGAGGCGCCGATCACCTGGAAGACCGAGACCTGCCCGTCCCACCAGGGCGAGGCGCGCACCACCTCGTCGAATTTTTCGCGCAGCGCCTCGAAGGGGGCGGCGTAGTCGACGTGAAGCACCACCGAGCCGATGATCGCCCCGCTCTCGCGGGTCCAGTTCTCGAACGGTTTCTCGATGAAGTAGGAGATCGGCAGCACCAGCCTGCGCCAGTCCCAGATGCGCACCACGACGTAGGTGGCGGTGATCTCCTCGATCCAGCCCCACTCGCCCTCGACGATCACCACGTCGTCGATGCGCATCGGCTGGGTGATGGCGATCTGCAGGCCGGCGAAGATGTTGGCGAGCACCGGGCGGGCGGCGACCGCGGCCACGATCCCCGCGACGCCCGCCGAGGCGAACAGCCCCGCCCCGTATTCGCGCACCCCGTCGAAGGTCAGCAGACAGGCGCCGGCGGCGATGATGAACACCATGATGTTGATCACCTGCCGGAACACCCGGATCTGGGTGCGGTTCTTGCGCGCCTCGATGTTCTCCTCGTCCGCGCCCATCCAGCGGCGGAGCGAGCGGTCGGCGGTGTGCGAGACGGTCGACATCATCGCCCAGCCGATCATCACGATCAGCATGATCGAGATCGCGTGCCGGATCAGCGAGATCCACTCGTCGGGCAGGTTCGTCGCCGGCAGGGTCACGGTCATTCCCACCAGCACCGCCGCCAGCCGGCTGAGGCCTGCGGTGCGGCGCACGACCTCGTGCAGGAAGCCGCCGCCGCTCGAGCGGGTGGCGCGCAGCAGGGCGCGGCGCAGCAGCCAGTTCGCGGCCAGGCAGACCAGCACCCCCACCACCATGGCGCTGGCGCCGATCATCAGCGCGGGGATGCCGGCGACGAAGTCCCGCGCAGGCGCGGTCAGGGCGTCGATCGTGCCGACGACCTCCTTGACCGTCTCGGCGGGTTCGAGCTCCTCCATGCGCGGGCCTCCCGGGCGTGGCGTGCGGCGTGGTCCGGACAGGGTCAAGCTAAGGCGTCCGGCCGATTGTGCAGCGCGGCAGGATGTCCTGCTGCACCGCAGAAGCGTCCTTGGGTCTGCGCAGCGAAGGTTGAGATTCCCTCAACGCTGCGGCCGAAAAGCCTTGCCGCGCCGCAAAATCGCCCGATTCCCCCCCGCTTCCGCACTGTCGCGGCTTGGAAAGAGGGGGGTTTCCCGCTACAGGGGGCGCCCTGACGAAAACCCGACCACGGGGATGGAACCGATGACCGAGGCCTGGACCAAGCGCAGCTGGCGGAACCACGAAGCCCTGCAGATGCCGACCTATCGCGACGAAGCCGCGTTCGACGCCGCCTATTCGCAGCTGGCCTCGTATCCCCCGCTGGTGTTTGCAGGCGAGGCGCGCGCGCTGACCGCGCGGCTGGGCGAGGTGGCCGAGGGGCGGGCCTTTCTGCTCCAGGGCGGCGACTGCGCCGAGAGCTTCGCCGAGTTCGGCGCCGACAACATCCGCGACACCTTCCGCATCCTGCTGCAGATGGCGGTGGTGCTGACCTTCGGCGCCTCGATGCCGGTGGTGAAGGTGGGCCGAATGGCCGGCCAGTTCGCCAAGCCCCGCTCGTCCGACTTCGAGAAGATCGACGGGGTCGAGCTGCCCTCCTACCGCGGCGACATCATCAACGGCTTCGACTTCACGCCCGAGGCCCGCGAGCCGGACCCCGAGCGGATGAAGCAGGCCTACCTGCAGTCGGCCGCGACGCTCAACCTGCTGCGCGCCTTCTCGCAGGGCGGCTTCGCCGACATCCACCGCGTGCACGCCTGGAACCTGGGCTTCGCCTCCGGCACCCCGGGCTCGGAGCGTTATGCGGCGCTGGCCGAGCGGATCTCCAGCGCGCTCGACTTCATGACCGCCGCGGGCTTCGACCGCGCGACGGAGGAGAAGCTGAGCCGGGTGGACTTCTGGACCTCTCACGAGGCGCTGCTGCTGCCCTACGAGGAGGCGCTGTGCCGCCAGGACAGCCTGACCGGCAAGTGGGTGGCGGGCTCGGGCCACATGATCTGGATCGGCGACCGCACCCGCCAGCCCGACGGCGCGCATATCGAGTTCTGCCGCGGCGTGATCAACCCGATCGGCCTGAAGTGCGGCCCCTCGCTGACGCCCGACGGGCTGCTGCGCCTGATCGACCAGCTCAACCCCGAGAACGTGCCCGGCCGGCTGACGCTGATCAACCGCTTCGGCGCGGGCAAGGTCGGCGACCACCTGCCCGGCCTGATCCGCGCGGTCGAGGCGGCCGGGCGCAAGGTGGTGTGGTCGTGCGACCCGATGCACGGCAACACCGTCAAGTCGGCCTCGGGCTACAAGACCCGGCCGTTCGAGCGGGTGCAGCAGGAGGTCTCGGAGTTCTTCGAGATCTGCAAGGCCGAGGGCGTGCATGCCGGCGGCGTGCATTTCGAGATGACCGGCAAGAACGTGACCGAGTGCACCGGCGGCCTGCATGACGTGACCGACGAGGACCTGCACTCGCGCTACCACACCGCCTGCGACCCGCGCCTCAACGCGGCCCAGGCGCTGGAGCTGGCCTTCCTGCTGGCCGAGGAGCTGGAGACCGAGCGTCGGGTGAGCCTGGCCGCCGCCAGCTGATCGCGCGCCGCTGGGCGCGCGTCCCCCTGCCCTTCCGCCCGGACGCGCCCCTGCGGCGGTCCGGGCGTTTTCCGTCCAGGAGCTGCGAATGACCCACGTGGTGGTGCTGACCGCGCAGGAGGGCGTCCCCGACGCCTTCCTGGCCGAGGCCGAGAAGATCTGCGCCGCGACCCCGCGCCGGCTGGGCCCCAACGCCGCCGACGTGACCGGCACCGCGGGCATGGCGGCCGAGCTGCACGCCGCCCTCGGCGGCGCCGTCGACGTGAACCTGGTGGCGAGGGCCGGCCGCGCCAAGCGCCTGCTGATCGCCGACATGGACAGCACCATCATCCCCGTCGAGTGCATCGACGAGATCGCCGACGTCGCCGGCGTCGGCGAGCGGGTGAAGGAGATCACCGAGCGGGCCATGCAGGGCGAGCTCGACTTCGAGGGCGCGCTGCGCGCCCGCGTGCGCCTGCTCCGCGGCCTGCCGGTCGAGGCGCTCGAAACCGTCTGGCGCGAGCGCATCACCCTCAACCCCGGCGCCCGCACCCTGGTGCAGACGATGAACGCCCGCGGCGCGACGACCGCCCTGGTCTCCGGCGGCTTCACCTGGTTCGCCGATCGGGTGGCGCAGGCGGCCGGCTTCCAGCACGCCCAGGCCAACACCCTGCTCGAGGAAGCCGGCCGCCTGACCGGAGAGCCGGGCGAGCCGATCCTGGGCCGCCAGGCCAAGCTCGAGGCGCTGCGCCGCTACTGCGCCGACGGCGGTTTCGGCCCCGAGTCCGCGATCGCGGTGGGCGACGGCGCCAACGACCTCGCGATGGTCGAGGCCGCCGGCCTCGGCGTCGCCTACCACGCCAAGCCCGCGCTGGCCGCGAAGTCCGACGCGGTCCTCGCCGTCTCCGACCTCACGGCCCTGCTCAGCCTCCAGGGCATCCCCGACGCCGACTTCGTCTCTTGACGCCCGCCCCCCCTGGCGCCCCCGGCCCCAGGCGCCGCCGGGAGCGCCTGTTCTCCGGAGCCGTCCATCGCGGATGCCGCAAGAGCGACTCG
>CAXGVP010000327.1:0-4983 GCA_964013055.1 uncultured Albimonas sp. | reverse complement strand
GGTTACGCGCGATATGTTATCAGACTCTTCATCCGTGTCCACTTTCACCCAGACGTAGCGCGTGTCCACACGCGCACTGATGACGTTGATGGTGGCGTCCTCGGAAGTGACAACTCCTGCGTCGGTCAGCGCCTTGCGGCGCGCCTCGCCCCAGGCGGCCTCCCAGTCGGCGGGCTTCTCGGCCTCCAGCGCGGCCCAGGCGTCCTGCAGGATCTTCTGGCGCTCCAGCAGGGCGTCGTTATGGGCCTGGGCGGCGTCGGTCCACGTGCCCGCCTCCTTGAAGTAGCGGATGGCGCCGTCGTGGTAGGGGACCACCCACTCGAAGTTCTGGTACTTCATGTCCCAGCCGTCGATGCCCGGGGCCTTGCCCGAATAGGCGGAGAACAGCTCGAACATCGCCTTGGTCTGGTTGTAGACCAGATCCGCGTCCTGGTCGGCGTAGGCGATCAGCACCGGGTAGGGATAGGCGGCCGAGGGGATGCCGCCCTCGGTGGTCTGGGCGATGGCGCCCTTGGTGGCCACGACCGGCTGGAAATAGGGGGCGATGGCGAGCATCCGCTCCAGCCCCTCGGTGTTCGCGGGGTCGATGTGCGGCCACATCAGCCCGCGGGGCGAGGCCTCCATCTGGAAGGCGGAGCCCGAGGTCATGATCGCGTAGGCCGCGTCCACGTCGCCGTTGACCATGCCCTTCCAGCTGTCGCCGTAGCCGCCGAACTCGACCACCTCGACGTCGTCCCAGGTCAGGCCGCCGTAGGCGAGGTAGGCCTCCATGTTCACGTTCAGCGCGGGCGCGCCCTTCACGTAGGCGACGCGCTTGCCCTTCAGGTCGGCATAGGTCTCGACGCCCGCGTCCGCGGCGACGCCCACGGCCAGCGCCGCCTCGCCGGAGTTGTTCATCGCGACCAGGCGCACCGACTGCGGGCCCCAGCGGTCGGAGCCAAACTCGAACACGCCCTCCTGGAGCATGTAGATGCCCACGCCCATCGCCGAGAACGGGGCCTTGCCCTGGCGGACCGGCTCCATGCGGGCGATGTCGTTCTTGCCCGGCAGCACGCGCAGGTTGGTGCCGGTGGCGTCCTGCATCGCAGCCCCGATCGCCACCGCCTGGGCATAGCCCGAGGAGCCGGTGTCGTAGGCGGTCCAGACCAGCTGCTTGGGCAGCTCGAGGTCGGCGGCGGACAGGGGAGCGGAGAGCGCAGCGACGGCGACTCCCGCCGCGCAGAGCGCGCGAAGGTGCTTCATGATTTCCTCCCGGTTGACGATCCGGCCGTGTTGATCCGGCCTTGGTCTTGGTTTTTTGCGGCGTCAGCCTCTCGGCAAACCTGTCGGTCGTCAAGGTGACGGGCGCGGCGCCCGGGCGGATTCCCGGCCATGCCGAGGCGGAGGGGCGCGAAAGCGTGAATTGCGCCCCGATCCGGGACGACGTTGCGGCGCCGCAATCCTGAGCGAGATCATCGGGATTGACGAATCCGACTGTTTCGCTCAGAAAATAGGACGACGCCGGCGGAGAGGGGATTGGCCCCGTCGAATCGGCGTCGAACGCGACTTCGAGCGGAGCGGAGCCATGCTGCGGCGCCTTTTCTCATGGAGCTTCTCGCCGGCGGGACGTCCCCGCCCGACGGCGGAGCGGACCGAGACCTGGACCTCGCTGCTGACCGGCGACCTGGCTCCGCTCGACATCAGTGTTGAACGCTGGCTCGACCGGCTTGAGGAGGCGAGATGAGCTATCTCCGACCGATTTCCGAACCTGGCTCCCCCGCCGCCGAGGCGCAGGGCGCCGAGGCCCGCTCCCTGATCACGGACGCCGAGCGCGTCCGCCGCGAGGTGGAGCTGAAATCGCCTCCGATGCATGACGCCCGCGAACTGACCGCCGGCGGCGCCGAGGCGCGCATCGTGCTCGACGGGGCGGTCTACACCCTGCGGGTGACCCGGCTGAAGAAGCTGATCCTGACCAAATGATCCGCCGTCGCGGCCGGGCCCCGGGGTCCGCGCCGCGGCCGGAAGGCGATGCCGGCCCAAGGGCCGCGGGCGCCTGACGCCGATCCGGGTCCGCAGGGGATCCGACAGGGGGCGCCGAAGGCGATCCGCAAAGGGGCGCCCGGCGCCCCTTTTCGCGTCGCCGGGGGCGGGACCCGCGCGCTCAGCGGGTCGGCGCGGGCCGGGTCAGCGCCTGGGCCAGCGACATCGGCGAGGCCGGCCGCTCGTCCAGGTCGAGGCCGGAGCGCAGGTCGACGATATGGCCGCGCATGATCTCGGCCGCGGCCTCGCCGTCATGGACCTCCAGCGCCTCGACGAGGGCGGAGTGGGCATGGCTCTCGCAGGTGGCGTCCGCGCGCCGCCAGTAGAGCGCGATGATCAGCGAGGAGCGCGCCACCAGCGCGCGCACCATCCCCGCCAGCACCTGCTGGTCGGCGATGTCGCAGATCCGGACGTGGAAATCCCCCGACAGCGCCAGCGAGCGCCCCTTGTCGTCGGCCGCCACCGTGGCGTGCTCATGCTCCAGGTGCGCGCGCAGGGCCTCGCACTGCTCGGGCGTGGCGACCTCGGCGGCCAGGCGCGCGATGCGCGGCTCGATCAGGGCGCGGGCCTCGAAGACCTCGTTGGCCTCGCGCCTCGTGGGGCGGGCGACGAAGGCGCCGCGGTTGCGCTCGATCGTGGCGAGGCCGGAATGGGCCAGCGCGTGCAGCGCCTGGCGGGCGACGGTGCGCGATGCGCCGAAGAGCTCGCCGACCTCGTCCTCCGAAAGCTTGGCGCCGGGCGAGATCCGGTGTTCGAGAATGGCGGCGTGCAGGCGCGCGCAGATATCCAGCGCGCGGCCCGGCGGCAGGGAGAACAGGCGCGCGGCCTCCTCGCCGAAGGCGGCGCCGGGGGCGAGCGTCCCGTCCTCCGCCCCGGCGGCCTCTTCGAGGCGCGGGCTGCTGTCGCCGAGGGTCATGGCCGCTCCTGCCGTGGTGTTTCACCCGATCGTTACCGCAACCGCCCCGGGGAAGCAAAGCCGGGAATCGGATACGTTTCAAAATGTGATGGATACGAAGCTGGTGGTGATCGTGTTCGATGTGCCCATCGATGCGGCGCCTCGCTGCACAGGCGCCCGCGGCTTTGGCAGATGGGCGCCGATCTTGCGCCGCGCCGCGGCGGCGCCTTGCGCGAAGCGGGGGACGAACGCAGAGGCTTCGGCGACGGCGCGGGGTGCGTCGCGGCCCGGGGCGAAACTGGCACGCGGCTTGCTGCTTTGTCGGGGTCCGTCGTCCGGGTCCGTTGACCGGGTCGCGGACGGGCGGCGCGCGCGGGATCTGCAGAGGACGGGGCAGGGCATGGTCGACGACAAGACGCTGGAGCTGGTCTCGGTCACCAAGCGCTACGGCACGGCGCTGGCGGTGGAGAGCATCGACCTCAAGATCGCCTCGGGCGCCTATTGCTGCCTGCTGGGCCCGTCGGGCTGCGGCAAGTCCACCACGCTGCGGATGATCGCGGGGCACGAGAGCGTCACCGACGGCGACATCCTGCTGGGCAACCACCGCATCCACCACCTGCCGCCGGCGAAGCGCGGCACCTCGATGATGTTCCAGAGCTATGCGCTGTTCCCGCACCTGAGCATCGTCGAGAACGTGGCCTTCTCGCTCAAGATGAAGGGCGCCTCGAAGGAGGAGCAGGTCGCGAAGGCCCGCGAGATGCTCGACCTGGTGGACATGGGCGAGTACGGCGAGCGGCTGCCGAGCCAGCTTTCGGGCGGCCAGCAGCAGCGCGTGGCGCTGGCGCGCAGCCTGATCACCCGGCCGCAGGCGCTGCTGCTCGACGAGCCGCTGTCGGCGCTGGACCCGTTCCTGCGCATCCGGATGCGGGGCGAGCTGAAGAAGATCCAGCGCGAGCTGGGGCTGACCTTCGTGCATGTCACCCACTCCCAGGACGAGGCGCTGGCGCTGGCCGACCTGGTGGTGGTGATGAACGCCGGCCGCATCGAGCAGGCCGCGCCTGCGCGCGAGGTCTTCGATGCGCCGCGCACCGAGTTCGTGGCCCGCTTCATCGGCGGCCACAACGTGATCAAGGACGGGCCCGCCAGCATGGCGGTGCGCGCCGACCGGATCCAGGTCGCGCGGCCCGGCGCCGGGGTCGAGGGGATGTCGGCGGTGATCCGCGACGTCGAATACCTGGGCGCCTCGGTCTCGGTCTCGGCCGCGACCGGTGCGGCGGGGGAGATCACCGCGGTGATCCCCGACCACGCCTATTACGTCGATCCGGTGCAGGTGGGGGACGCGGTGACCCTCGCCTGGAAGCCGGAGGACGCGCATCGCCTCGCGGCGTGACGGGCAGGGCCTGCCGCGACCGCGGAGGCCGGGGACATCCGGCGTGGTCCGCCTGACCGCGCTGCAACAGGGAGAAGGGTAGAGGGCATGACCGAGATGAAGAAAGTCACGACGAAGAACGGCGGCTGGAGCCGTCGCGCGGTGCTCAAGGGCGGCGCGGCCGCGGTGGGCGCGGCTGCGGGCTCGGGCGTGCTGGGCGCGCCGATGATCTGGGCGCAGGAGATCAAGGACGTGACGCTGCGCCAGTTCGGCACCGGCGTGTCGAACCTCAACGAGGTGGCGCAGAAGGTGAAGGAGGACCTGGGCTTCACGCTGGAGATGACGGCGCTGGATTCCGACTCCGTCACCCAGCGCGCGGCGACGCAGCCCAATTCGTTCGACATCGCCGACATCGAGTACTGGATCTGCAAGAAGGTCTGGGGCGCGGGCAACCTGCAGGCGATGGATACCTCGAAGATCGCCAACTACGACAAGATCGTGGGCATCTTCAAATCGGGCAAGCTGACCGACGACAGCGTCATCGCCCAGGGCACCGCGCCGCACACGGTGGGCTTCACCGAAGGTCCGGGCTCGAAGACGTTCGCCGACTCCGAGACCGGCTGGATGACGCTGATCCCGACCATCTACAACGCCGACACGCTGGGCATCCGCCCCGACCTGATCGGTCGCCCGATCGAAA
>CAXGVP010000326.1:0-4994 GCA_964013055.1 uncultured Albimonas sp. | reverse complement strand
CAGCAGGACCGAGGGCTCCAGGCACAGCGCCCTCGCCATCGCCAGCATCTGCTGCTCCCCGCCCGAGAGCGTCCCCGCCCGCTGCCGCAGCCGGTCGCGCAGGCGGGGGAACATCTCCAGCATCCGCTCGCGCGTCGCCGCCCCCGTCCCGCGGGCCATCAGGCCGACCTCGAGGTTCTCGGCCACCGTCAGCTCGGCGAACAGGCGGCGGCCCTGGGGGACGTAGCCGATCCCCTTGCGGGGGATCTCGTGCGCCTTCAGCCCGACCAGCTCCTCGCCCGCCAGGCTCACCGAGCCGGCGCGCACCGGCGCCAGCCCCATGATCGCCTTCATCGTCGTCGTCTTGCCGGCGCCGTTGCGGCCCATCACGCACAGGATCTCGCCCGCCCCGACCGCGAGCGAGACGCCCCTCAGCGCCTGCACCTTCCCGTGGAAGGCGTCGATCCCGCGAACCTCGAGCAATGCCATCCCTCAGCCCCCCAGGTAGGCGCGCTGCACGGCCGGATCGGCGTGGATCTCGGCGGGCGAACCCTCGGCGAGCACGCATCCCATGTCGAGCACCGTGATCCGGTCGGCGAGGCTCATCACCACGTCCATGTTGTGCTCGATCAGCAGGACGGTGGCGTCGCGCGCCACCTCCCGCACCAGGGCCTTGAAGCCCTCGATCTCGCCGTCCGACAAGCCCTGCGTCGGCTCGTCCAGGATCAGCAGGCGCGGGTTCTGGGCGAGGCCCATGGCGATCTCCAGCAGGCGCTGGTGGCCATAGGAAAGATCCCCGGCCGGCTGGTCGAGACGGTCGTCGAGCCCGACCCGGGCGAGCGCCGCCTCCACCTCCGCGGCCAGCGACTGGCCGGGGGCGAGGCGGCGCTGCACCGCCAGCGCCACGTTGTCGAACACGGCGAGGTTCGCGAAGATCGAGGTGATCTGGAAGGTGTAGGCCATGCCGCGGGCCATGCGGGCGTGGGCCGGCAGGCGGGTGACGTCCTCGCCGGCGAAGGTCACGCGACCCTCCGAGGGCAGGATCCGCCCCGCCAGCAGCCCCACGAAGGTGGACTTGCCGGCGCCGTTGGGGCCGATCAGGGCGCGGATCTCGCCCGCCGGCAAGGTGAAGTCCACATGGTCGACGGCGCAGAGGCCGCCGAACCAGCGGGTGACGCCTTTCGTGGAGAGCAGCGGCTCGGGCGCGGTCGCGGGGGCGGTCACGGCAGCCACGGCAAGGCCCTCCGGCGCAGTTCGCCCAGCAGGCCGGCGGGGGCGAAGAGGGTCAGCGCCACCAGCGCCGCGCCGGCGATCAGCATGTAGGCGTCGGTGATCCCGGACGAGAGGTCGATGAGGTAGAACATGAAGGTCGCCCCCAGCAGCGGCCCCAGCACGGTCCCCGCGCCCCCCAGCAGCACCCACAGCAGCGGCAGGATCGAATACTGCACCGAGGCGAAGGTCGCGCCCACATAGCCGAACAGCAGCCCGTAGGCGGCGCCGGCGGCCCCGCAGAGCGCCCCCGAAACCACGATCGCCCCCAGCTTGTAGCGGGCCACGTCGTAGCCGAGCATCCGCGCCCGCTCCTCGTTCTCGCGGATCGCCACCAGCACCCGGCCGGCGGGCGAGCGGACCAGCGCCAGCACCGCGAACATGGCGACCGTGAACAGCAGCCAGGCGGCGAGGTAGCGGACGTCGGGGGAGGCCAGATCCAGGCCGAAGAAGCTTCGCGCCTCGCGGGCAATCACGAAACCCTCGTCGCCGCGGGTGTATTCGAGGAAGTAGAGGATCGTCAGGTACCCCGCCTGGGCGAACATCAGCGTGACGATCATGAAGGCCACGCCGGCGGTGCGCAGGGCGAGCGCGCCGACCACCGCGGCCACCAGCGCGCCGGAGAAGATGCCGAGCAGGAAGGCCGGCTCGGCGGCGAGGCCGAGGTGCTGCATCGGCAGGCCCATGCCGTAGAGCCCGGCCGCGAAGAACAGCGCGTGGCCGAGCGACAGCAGCCCCGCGTAGCCGAACATCACGTTGTAGCCCATCGCGAACACCGCCAGCGTCAGCACGCGGGCCATGGCGCCGTGGTGATACTCGGGCAGCAGGAAGTTCGCCGCCAGCAGCGCGAGCGCCACGCCGACATGCAGGGCGCCGGGTTTGGCGAAACCGGTCATGCGGGGCGTGCTCCGAACAGGCCCTGCGGGCGGAAGACCAGCACCATGGCCACCAGCAGCGTCGCCAGGATCTTCGCCAGGGTCGGCGAGAAGAACACCGAGATGATGCCGTCGGACATGCCGATCAGCAGCGCCGCCAGGACCGTGCCGCGCAAGGAGCCCAGGCCGCCGATGATGACGACGATGAAGCTCAGCAGCAGCGGGTCTCCGCCCATCAGGTAATGGGCCTGCTGGATGGGGACGATCAGCACCGCGGCGATGGCGGCGAGGCCGGCGCCAATTGCAAAGGTCATCGCGAACACCCGGTCGACGGGAATGCCGAACGCCTGCGCCGTCTCGCGGTCGAACTGGGTGGCGCGCATCACCAGGCCGAGGCGGGTGCGCGAGAGGACCAGCCAGACGGCGATCAGAAGGACAACGGCGGCGCCGATCACGAAGAGCTTGTAGGAGGTCGTGGAAAGACCCCAGGGCCAGTAGAGCGCCAGCCCCTCCTCCCCCCACTCGATCCAGGGCAGCGCCAGGCGGTGGTTGAAGGGCGGCTGCACGGGACGGGCGTCGGGGCCGAAGCCCATCAGGGTCGCCTGCTGGATGATGTAGAGCAGGCCGATGGTGGCGACGATGGTCCGCTCGGGGTCGTAGCCCACCCGCTCCAGCACCAGCCGGTCGGCGGCCCAGGCCAGCGCGCCCACCGCCAGCGGCGCGACCGCCAGCGCCACGGCGAAACCTAGCCAGGCGGGGGCGCCCAGCGTCTCGTCCACGAAGGTCGCCACGAACCACGAGGCGACGGCGCCGAGCATGAAGAACTCGCCATGCGCCACGTTCACCACGCGCATCACGCCGAACACCAGGCTCAGCCCCAGCGCGGTGAGCGAGAGCACGGCGGCGAGCACCGCGCCCTCCAGCGAGGCCAGCAGAAGATAGGGGCCGAGGTCCATGGGCGGGGTCTCTCAGGCGGATCGACGGACCGGCGCCGCCTGCCCGGCCCTCCGGCAGGGCGGGCGGCCGGCGCGAGGGGGAAGCGGGCCGCGGCGCGGCCCCCGCGGGGGCGGCTGCGGTCGACTGCGCGGCGGGGTCGTCGGGATCGGGCGGGTCGGGAACGGGCGGAACGGGGCGGGCGGGACGCCCCGGGCCGGCGTCGCGATCGGGCGGCGGCGGGAGCGGGCCCGGGCGCCGGCCGGCGCCCGGGAAGATCGGCCTTGGATCAGAACGACATGGTGGTGTAGTCGACCTCGTCGGGATACATCCCCGCCTCGATCGGCGCGGTGTGCTGGAGGACCAGCTTCCCGCCCTCGACCTTCGAGATGTACTGCGGCCCGAACACCTGGTGGGTCTTGCCGTTGAACATCTTCGCGCCCTGGGGATGCGCCTCGGAGGCCGGCATCTCGCCCATCGCCTCGACCGCCTCGATCAGCTTCTGGCGGTCGGAGGGGCCGGCGTAGCCCGCGGCCTCCATGCCCGCCTTGATGACGTGCATCGTCTCCCAGCAGCCGAACATGTGGGCGTAGGTCGAGACGTCCTTGGGGTCGGAGACCGAGGCGCCGTTGGCGTCGCAGCCCACCTTCTCGCGGTAGAAGGCGTCGAACTGCGGCCCGCCCTCCTGCGCGTAGCGGGGCATCCCCTCCCAGAAGTAGGTGCCGTCGAGGTATTCGAGGCCGGGGTTGGTCAGGTCGGTCGCCTCGAGGCTGTCGATGAAGCCGAAGATCTCGGGGCGCGAGGGGCCGAAGAACTCGCCCATCTCCTTGACGAAGGTCAGGACGGCGGGGCCGACCATGACGTGATAGAGGACCTCGGTCTCCCGCGGGATCTGCGGGAAGTACTTGGTGAACGAGGTCTCGGTCGGCGGGATCGCGATCTGGGCGATGACCTCGCCGCCCTGGGCCTTGATGGCGGGCGTCAGGCTGTCGCGGTGGTCGTGGCCGAAGGCGTAGTCCGGGTAGACCATCGTCACCTTCTTGCCGAGCGTCGAGGTGATGTAGGGCGCCATGGCCGAGACCTGGCTCTTCACGTCGCAGATGCCCGGCTGGATGGTCCAGCGGTTCAGCGCGCCCGAGGCGACGTGGTGCCCCTCGGAGACCACGAAATAGGGGATCTTCAGCTCGCCCGCGCGCGGGGCGGAGCCCATGACGACGTGGGAGAACAGCGTGCCGTAGGCCACGTCGCAGCCGGCCTGGGTGGCCAGCTTCTCGACCACCTCGGCCCCGCGCTTGGGATCGGTGCCGTCGTCCTCGGCCACGATCTCGACCGGCCGGCCGTTGATGCCGCCCTGCTCGTTGATCAGCCCGGCGGCGGCGGTGGTGACGCGGTCGTACCAGCGGCCGTAGGCGGCGCCGATGCCGGTGCGGTGAACCTGGAAGCCGATCTTGATCGGGGCCGAGCTCTGCGCCTGGATGTAGGGCACGAAGCCGGGCAGCGCGCCCAGGCCCGCCCCCGCGGCGCCGACGCCGGCCAGGCCCTTGAGCGCGGTGCGGCGGGTCAGAAGCCTGGAGGACCCGGCGCCCGTGGCCGTGGTCTCCATCTTCGTCGCCCCCCCGGACGCGGACTTCTTCACGTTCTCGGACATAGGACCCTCCTCTGTCGGCCCCCGGCTCTTCGCCGGTTTTGTAGGCTCAGGCTGTATGTGTGCAAACGACTTGTCCAGCACTTTCGCATCAGGGGCCTTCAGGCGCCCTTCGGAGCGGCAAGGAGCCACAAACCGAGCAGAGTCGCCAGCACCATGAAGGCCGCGAGCGGGATCTGGCTGCGGGCGGCGCGCCGCGCGGAGCCGAAGAGATCGAGCGCCGCGGCGTGCGCCGCGAAGACGCCGACGACATGGCCGACGTACGCTCGCAGCTGGCGATCACCGCGCGTGAG
>CAXGVP010000325.1:0-5022 GCA_964013055.1 uncultured Albimonas sp. | reverse complement strand
GCCGCGCCACCCCCCCCCCGCTCCAGCGCCAGAGGGCCCATGTCCGACGCCTCCGCCCCGCCCGGCCCGCCGCTTCCCGGACCCGCCTCCGCCGGATGGCCGGCGGGGTTCGCGGACCTGTTCAAGATCGGGCTCGGCCCCTCCTCCTCGCACACCGTCGGCCCGATGCGCGCCGCCATGGCCTTCGCCGAGGGGCTGGCCGGCCTCTCGGTGGCGCGGCTGCAGGCGACGGCCTACGGCTCGCTGGCCTGGACCGGCAAGGGTCACGGCACCGACAAGGCCATCGCCCTGGGCCTGACCGGCGCGCGCCCCGACGAGATCGACCCCGCCGAGGCCGAGCGCCTGTGGCGCGAGATCGGCGAGACCCGGACCCTGATCCTGCCCTCGGGCGCGGCGATCCCCTTCCACCCCGACGCCGACATCCACCTCGACAAGCGCACCCATGTGCCCCGGCATCCCAACGCCCTGTCGCTCGCCGCCGTGTCTCCGGCGGGCGTCACCGTGGCCGAGGAGCTCTATTACTCCGTCGGCGGCGGCTTCATCGAGCGCGAGGGCGACGACAGCGTCCCGGCGACCCCGATCCCCGATCCCGCCCACCGCTGGATCTCGGCCGAGGGGATGCTGAAGGCGGCCGAGGCGTCCGGCCTGACGGTGGCCGAGATGGCGCTGGCCAACGAGGACCGCTTCCGCCCCCGCGCGCAGACGCTGGCGCTGGTCGACCGGATCGCGGACGAGATGCTGGCCTGCATCGACCGCGGGCTGACCGCCCAGGGGATGCTGCCCGGCGGCCTTCGCGTGCGCCGGCGCGCGCGGGCGCTGACCGAGGGCATGGACCAGGCCTCGGGCATGAACATGCAGCCGGCGGACGCGGCCATGCGCCGGGTCGCGTCCTGGGCGATCGCGGTGAACGAGGAGAACGCCGCCGGCGGCCGCGTGGTCACCGCCCCCACCAACGGCGCCGCGGGCGTGATCCCCGCCACGCTGCGCTACGCGCGCGAGTTCTGCCCGCTGGTGGACCGCGAGGGCCCGCGCCGCTTCCTGCTCTCGGCCGCGGCCATCGGCGGGATCGTGAAGCGCAACGCCTCGATCTCGGGGGCGGAAGTGGGCTGCCAGGGCGAGGTCGGGACCGCCGCCGCGATGGCCGCCGCCGGTCTCGCCGCCGCCCAGGGCGGCACGCCCGCGCAGGTCGAGCACGCCGCCGAGATCGCGCTCGAGCACCACCTGGGCATGACCTGCGATCCGGTGGCGGGCCTGGTGCAGATCCCCTGCATCGAGCGCAACGCCTTCGGCGCGACCAAGGCGATCCTTGCGGCCTCGCTGGCGCTGCAGGGCGACGGCCAGCACCGGGTGACGCTGGACCAGGTGGTCGAGACCATGCGCCAGACCGGGCTCGACATGAACGAGAAGTACCGCGAAACCTCCCGCGGCGGCCTCGCCGTCAACGTGCCGGAGTGCTGAGGCCGGCCTCGACCTCCTCGATGCGGGCGCGCAGGCGGTCGAGCTCCGCCTCCAGCCCCGGCGAGACCAGGCCCAGCTTGTCGGCGATCGCCTTGAAGCGCCAGCGCCAGTCGAGCCGGCGCAGCGCCTCGAGGTGGTTGCGCCGCGCGACGTCGGGGGTCCAGGCGTCCGCCGCCTCGCGCAGCTGGGCGAGATTGGCCGCGAAGTCGATCTCGCCGAAGTCCAGCAGGGCGCCCGGCCAGTCGATCAGGGCGAGGTCGCTACGCGGCGGAACCCCGGCGACGACGGCCCCGCAGCCCAGCGCGTCGGTCCACCGGGCGGTGATGTATTCCCGCTCCAGGCTGGTGTAGTTGGGAGGTCCCGCGAGGTTCGACGAGGCCAGCAGGAACCGCGTGCTGCGGTAGTGGTCTCGCAACAGCGCCCGGTGCGCCTCGGCGTCGTTTCCGGGCAGGCCGGGCGGCCGCCCCGCGAAGCTCAGCCCCTGCGCCGCGCAGGCCGCCGCGGTGGCGGCGTCGTCGTCCCACCCCTCCGACTGGCGACCGACCCGCATCACGTCGACCCGCCGCTCCGCCGCTGGCGAGCCGGAGTCGAGCGCATCCGTCCCCCAGCCGAGCCACAGCGCCCGCTCCCCCGTCAGGTCGCGATAGAACTCCTGATCCGCGTGCTGGGTGAAGCCGATCACGTCGAACTTCCTGAGCACCGGCGCCGGGGGCAGCCAGTCCCGCAGATAGCTGTCCACGATCCACAGGACGCGCCGGCGCCCGGGACGCCGGAATCCCTCCGCGTCGATGAACTTGACGATGTCGCGCGGAAACCGGGCGACATAGAGCTCCGCCTGCTCGTCGCCGCGCGCGACCGGCGCCAGCATCAGCCCCAGCTTGCGCGCGGCGGAGATCCGGGGGCGCGGCGCGATGCGGGTCTGCTGCGCCCCGAAGCACCGGGCGCAGAGGTCGATCATCAGCTCGATCGGCGTCCAGCCGTTGGGTCTGTCGGCGAAATAGGTGACGGCTGTCAGACGCAAGTCGGATGTCCTCGATCGAGCAGGTCGGGCTTGAACCCGGCCTCCCGTGGCGTAGCATTGCGCACGGGCGTGCTCCCCGCCCCCGCGCGACCTCCCGATCGCAGTAGCGGACTTGCCCCTTGCAGGCAAACCGCGGGCTGTCGCGGACGGTCCGCATCCGGCCCCGACCCCGCCCGCCCGTGTCCCGGAGACGCTGCGATGCCCGCGATCAGCCCCTCCGACCCCCACGCCCGGCGCCCCTCCGAGGCCGAGTTCGCCGCCGCCCGCGCCGAGGCGGGCGCCCATCTCGACCCGCCCGGGGCCGAGCCCGGCGCCCTCGCCGCCTGGATCGAGACGCCGCTGGGCCCGCTGCTCGCCGTCGCCGACGACGCCGCCCTGCGCCTGCTGGAGTTCCCCGAGCGCGCCGTGCTCAACGCCGAGTTCCGCCGCCTGCGCGCCGACCTCGGCCCGGTGCGCGAGGGCGCCTCGCCGATGCTCGACCGCGCCCGGGCGACGGTCGAGGCCTTCTTCCGCGATCCCGCCGCGCCCGTCGACCTGCCGCTGGCGCCGCTGGGGACCGAGTTCCAGCGCTCGGTCTGGGCGGCGCTGCGCGAGATCCCGGCGGGCGCCACCCGCTCCTACGCCCAGATCGCCGCCCGCATCGGCCGCACCACGGCGACCCGTGCGGTGGCGGCGGCCAACGGCGCCAACCCGATCGCCGTGCTGATCCCCTGCCACAGGGTGATCGGCGCGGACGGCACGCTGACCGGCTACGGCGGCGGCCTGTGGCGCAAGCGCGCCCTGCTGGCGCACGAGTCGCCGCTCGCCCCCGCCGCCCCCCTGCAGACGGAGCTCCCCCTGTGACCCTGACCCGCGACGAGAAGCTCGCCCGTTTCGCCGCCCTCCACCGCCCCGGCGACCCGCTGGTCCTGTGGAACGCCTGGGACGCCGGCTCGGCCGCCGCGATCGCGCGCGCCGGCGCGAAGGCCGTCGCCACCGGCAGCGCCTCGGTCGCCCAGGCGATGGGCTTTCCCGACGGCGAGGCGCTGCCCCTCGACCTTGTGGCGATCCTCGCCGAGCGGGTGGCGCTCGCGGCCGGCGACCTGCCCGCGAGCATCGACTTCGAGGGCGCCTATGCCGCCGATCCCGCCCAGGCCGCGGCCAACGCCCTGCGCATCGCGCGCGCCGGCGCGGTGGGGATCAACGTCGAGGACAGCGTGATCGGCGGCGAGGGCGTGCACCCCGCTCCCGCCCAGGCCGCGCGCATCGCCGCCATCGTGCGGACCTGCGCCGAGGCCGGCCTCGCCCTGCACGTCAACGCCCGCATCGACCTGTTCATCCGCGCCGGCGACCCCGCCGTCCATGCCGGGCTGATGGACGAAGCGCTCGCGCGCGCCGCCGCCTATGCCGAGGCCGGCGCCGCCTCGATCTACCCCATCACCCTCTCGGACCCCGATCTGGTGGCCGCCTTCTGCAAGGCCTGCCCGGTCCCGGTGAACATCTTCGGCCCCCCCGGCGGCCCCGAGGGCGTCGCCGCCCTGGCCGCGCAGGGCGTCGGCCGGATCAGCTACGGCCCCCGCCCCTGGCGCGAGGCGATGGCCGGCGTCGAGGCCGCGGCCCGCGCCGCGCTGGGCTAGGTCCGCCGTCCCGCCCTCCGAAAATTTCTTCCGAAACGGTTGATCCGCCCGGGGGAGGCCCGACGTATCCCACAGGACATCCGTCGCCCCCCAGCGGAGACCGCCCATGAACGTCCGGCAGACCGGCTTCCAGCCCCCCGAAGACCTCGCCCCCCGCCCCTCGCGCGAGGAGGCCGAGGCCGCCGTGCGCACCCTGCTGCGCTGGGCCGGCGACGACCCCGCGCGGGAGGGGCTGCTCGACACCCCCGCCCGGGTCGCGCGCGCCTATGGCGAGTGGTTCCAGGGCTACGAGGACGACCCCGAGGCGATGCTCCAGCGCACCTTCGAGGAGGTCGAGGGCTACGACGAGATGGTCCTGCTCACCGACATCCGCTTCGAGAGCCATTGCGAGCATCACCTGGCCCCGATCATCGGCAAGGCCCATGTCGCCTACCTGCCCACGGACCGGGTGGTGGGGATCTCCAAGCTCGCCCGCGTGGTCGACGCCTACGCCAAACGCCTGCAGGTGCAGGAGAAGCTGACCGCCCAGATCGCCGGCGCGCTCGAGCGCGCGCTCAAGCCCCGCGGCGTGGCGGTGCTGATCGAGGGCGAGCACCACTGCATGTCCACCCGCGGCGTGCACCGCCCGGGCGTGTCGATGGTCACCACCCGCCTGACCGGCGCCTTCCAGGAGAACCCGGCCCTGCGCGCCGAGTTCATGGCGCTCGCCCAGCCCGACCGCCGCCGCTGACGCACGCGCCGTCCCTCTCGGGCGCGGTGCAGAGCCGCCGGCCCTCGACCGCTGGCCATGACGACCACGCGCGACGCCCGCCCCCCCCAGGGTGGTCGCCGCGAAGCGCCTGTTCCCCGGAGCCGTCCGTCGCTGATGCCGCAAGAGCGACTCGCCCGCCCCGGTCAAGGATCGCGCAGCGACCCCCGAAGGGGGCT
>CAXGVP010000324.1:0-5027 GCA_964013055.1 uncultured Albimonas sp. | reverse complement strand
CCAGGTGCCAGCTGATCGCCTCGCCCTCGCGGTCGGGGTCGGTGGCGAGGATCAGGGACGGGTCGTCGGCCAGCGCGTCGGCGATGGCGCGGACGTGCTTCTGGGACTTGGCGTCGATCTCCCAGAGCATCTCGAAGCCGTTGTCGGGATCGACCGAGCCGTCCTTGGGCGGCAGGTCGCGCACATGGCCGTAGCTCGCAAGGACGGTGTAGTCCTTCCCGAGGTACTTGTTGATCGTCTTGGCCTTGGCCGGGGACTCGACGACGACGACGGCCATACGGGAGGCTCTCCTTGCGGGGGGCGAACGGTCGGGGACCATGTGAGAGCGGGGCGCGCCTTGTCAATCCGCAGGCGAGCCGCCTTTGAATTGGGCGCTCCGGGCGGGGCGCCCGCCAAAGCGGCGCCTACCAGCCGCCCTGCGCCGCGATCCGGTCCATGTTCAGGAAGCCCAGCACCGCCACCGCGACCAGCGCCGAGGCCATGCCGGCAAGCTGGTTGGCGGCGCGGCGGCGGTGCAGGGCGATCAACAGCGGCTCGATGTGAATTTCGTGCAGGCGCGGGGCGATGCGCCGCGCCTCGGCGCCCTGCACGGCGAGCATTCCCGCCGCCGGCGCCAGCAGCAGCAGCAGCCCCAGCGCCAGTTCCGAGCGCGCCACGAAGCCCATCACCGCCAGCGCGGCCAGCGCGAAGCCGACCCCGGCGCCGGCCAGGACGCCCCAGCGGGCCATCCAGGCGTCGGTGCGCAGGATCATCACCCGGGCGTATCGGTCGCAGGCGTCCGCCTCCTCGCCGCCGTGGATCAGGGCGCGGCGCAGCATGTCCCACGGCACGCCATGGGAGAAATAGGAGCCCACGGACCAGAAGACCGCCGTCAGCAGCCAGTACCAGACCGAGAAGAAGGCGGTGTCGTCGAACTGCATGCGGGCGGCGCGGTCTCTGGCCTTGCGGGAACGGGGCGCGGAGGGGGCTCCGCGTCGAGGACGAACGGCGTTTATGTCCGCCTTGGGCGGTTTCCGCCAGTGCCGGCGGCCCACGGGCCGGGCGCGGACGGCGGACGATCCGTCGCGGCCGGGGCCCGGACAGGCCCGGCCGACGACCGTGCCGCGCCGGTCCCGGCCGCCCTGCCCGCGCCCGGGACAGCTCCGGGCGGAGGCCCCGCCGCGCCAATCTTGGCCGCCTTGCCCGCGGCCTGGCCGGTCCAACCGGAGGTCACTCGTGCGGGTCGCCGCCGCCCTGGCCCGCGTCCGGACGGGCCGGCCGCAGGCGACGCCGCGCCGGTCGTGGCCGCCCTGCCCCGTGCCCGGACAAGTCCGGCCGGAGGCGTCGCTGCGCCGGTCGCGGCCGCCTTGCCCCACGCCCGGTCCTGGCGATGCGGCGGCGGCCCCGGCCTTCCACGGGGTGGAACGGCGTCGCACGGGCTCTTGTCCCCCGCGGGGCGATCCCCTAGCCGTGGGGGGTTCGCGGCCGCGGCGGCCGCCCTTCCTCAGGAGATGTTCCCGATGATCGGACTCGACGCGGCCGGCCTGGCCTTGCTGGCGGTCTCGCTGCTTGGCACCGGCGTGATCGCGGGGGTGCTCGCGGGGCTGCTGGGCGTGGGCGGGGGCATCGTGATCGTGCCGGTGCTGTCGTGGCTGCTGTCGGCCTCGGCGCTGGACCCCGAGGTGACGCAGCACCTGGCGGTGGCGACCTCGCTGGCGACGATCATCCCCACCTCGATCTCCTCGGCGCGCTCGCACCGCAAGCGGGGCTCGGTGGACGTGACGCTGCTCAAGCGCTGGGGGCCGGGGATCATCGTCGGCGCGCTGGTGGGCGGCGTGGTGGCGCGCTTCGCCTCGGGCGACGCTCTGCGGCTGGTGTTCGGGCTGGTGGCGCTGGCGGTGGCCGTGAACATGGCGATCCCCAGGACCCTGACCGCGGCGGACGAGCTGCCGAAGTCGAAGGTCGGAAACGGCGCGCTCTCGGGCGTGATCGGCCTGTTCTCCTCGCTGATGGGCATCGGGGGCGGCACGCTGGCGGTGCCGATCCAGTCGGCCTTTTCGGTGCCGATCCGCACGGCGGTGGGCACGGCGTCCGCCATGGGCCTGCTGATCGCGGTTCCCGGCACGATCGCCTTCATCTGGGCGGGATGGGGGGTCGAGGGGCTGCCGCCGCTGTCGCTGGGCTACGTCTCGGTCCCCGCGGCGCTGCTGATCATCCCCGCCACCTGGTTCTGCGCGCCGCTGGGCGCGGGGATCGCCCACAAGGTCGACCAGGCGCTGCTCAAGCGGCTGTTCGCCCTGTTCCTCGCCATCACCGCGGCGCGGATGCTGTATTCGGCGCTCGGCTGAGGGCGCGCGCGACCCGGCCCGGCGCGCCTGCGGCGGGCCGCGCGAGGCCCCGGGTCAGGCCCGGGGCCCGCGGGGGTCAGCCGATCTCGCGCACCGGCGCGCCGTCCAGCCAGGCGGCGATGTCCTCGACCGCGTCGCCGTAGAACAGCCGGTAGACCGCATCCGAGACATAGCCGATGTGCGGCGTGCCGATCACGTTGGGCAGGCGGCGGAAGAGGTCGTCGCACTCCGGCGGCTCGGCGTCGTAGACGTCGAGGCCGGCGCCGGCGATCCAGCCCTCCTGCAGCGCCCGCTCCAGCGCGCCGCGCTGCACCAGCGGGGCGCGCGAGGTGTTCACCAGGTAGGCCGAGGGCTGCATGGCGCGCAGCTCCGCCTCGCCCACGATGCCGCGGCTGCGCTCCGACAGCACCAGGTGGATCGAGACCACGTCCGCCCGCCGGAACAGGGCGTGCTTGCTCTCGGCCAGGGTCACGCCCAGCTCGGCGCAGCGCTCGGGCGTGAGGTTGGGCGACCAGGCCTCGACCTCCATCTCGAAGGCCTGGGCGACGCGGACGACCCGGCCGCCGAGCTCGCCCAGCCCCAGCAGCCCCAGCCGGCGCCCCGCCAGGCGGGTCCCGACCGAGCCCTGCCACAGCCCCTGCCTGAAGCGCTGGGATTCGGCCGAGACCTTGCGCATCAGGTTCAGGATCAGCCCCCAGGCGATCTCGACGGTCGAGTTCTTGTCGCCCCGCGTGCCGCACAGCGTCACGCCCCGCGCGCGCGCCGCCGCCACGTCGATGGCGGCGTTGCGCATGCCGGTGGTGACCAGCAGGCGCAGGTCCGGCAGGCGGGCGAGCAGGCTCTCGGGGAAGGGCGTGCGCTCGCGCATCGCGAGGATGATCTCGAAGCCCGCCAGCGCCTCGGCCGCGGCGTCCTCGTCGGCAAAGGGCTCGCGGAAGATCACCGGTTCGACCCGGCCCGCCAGCGGGCCCCAGTCCGCGAAACTCAGGGCCACCCCCTGATAATCGTCCAGCACTGCGCAACGCATCCGCACTTCTCCCTGCGATCGTATCCAGGATCGGGCAAAAAGCCGCTCCTGTCGCGTCCTTTTTGACAAGCCGGCCGGTTAGCGGCAATGCTCTCCCCGCCGCCGCCGACCGGCGGCAAGTCTCGAAGGGGAACCGCCCATGCACCCGTACCGCGAGCCGCCGCTCCGTCCCTGTCGCGCGCCCGCCGACGGGGTCGCCTCCGGCGGCGAGTCCGACGACGACGCCGCCGCCCGGGGGGCGCGCAAGAAAGCCTCGATCCGGCGCGAGGAGATCATCGCCATCGCGGCGGACATCTTCGCGACCAAGGGCTACGACGGCGCCAGCCTGCGCGATATAGCCGAGCGCGCCGGCCTGACCAAGGCCGCTCTCTACTATCACTTCCCCGACAAGGAGCAGATCTTCGAGATCGTGGTCATGTCGCGGATGGAAGCGCTGATCGCCGACGTGGGCGAGCATGTGGCGGCCGCCGGCGACGACCCGGTCAAGCGGATCGAGGCCTTCGTCGAGGCCTCTGCCACGCGCATCGACCAGGACCGCACCGGCTGGATCTCGTCCTCCAACACGTTCTGGAGCTTCGAGAACGCCCAGAACCGGGTGCGCATCGTGGCCCAGCGCGACGCCTACGAGAAGATCCTGCGCGACGCGATCAAGGACGGCATGGCCAAGGGCGTGCTGCGCGACCGGGATCCGGGTCTTGCCTCCCGCCTGATCCTGGCGGGGCTCTCGGGCCTGCCGCGCTGGCACAAGGCCGACGGACCGCTGAGCGCGCAGGAGGTGGGGCGCCAGTATCTCGACTTCGTGCTCAACGGGCTGAAGGTGGAGCGCGACTGAGCGCGCGCCGCCCGGCCCGTCCCGCCCCGGCCCTGCGCCGGGGCTTTTCATGTCAGGGGAGATCCCATGTCCGAGCTCACCGGAAAATCCGTCCTGATCACCGGCGCGAGCCGGGGCATCGGGGCCGCGGCGGCGACGGAGCTCGCCGCGCGCGGGATGCGGGTGGCGCTGGTCGCGCGCGACCATGCCGCCTGCGAGGCCAACGCCGAGGCGATCCGCGCGGCCGGCGGCGAGGCGATGGCGCTGAGCTGCGACGTGGCCAGCTGGTCGGAGGTCTCGGTCGTGGTCTCGGCGGTGCGCGACGCCTTCGGGGGGCTGGACGTGCTGGTCAACAACGCCGGCGTGATCGAGCCGATCTCGCGGCTGGCGGATTCGGAGCCCGAGGCCTGGGCGCAGGCCTTCTCGATCAACGCGCTGGGGGTCTACCACGGGATGCGCGCGGCGCTGCCGATCATGGAGGCGCAGGGCGAAGGCGTGATCGTCAACATCTCCTCGGGCGCGGCGACCAATCCGCTGGAGGGGTGGAGCCAGTATTGCTCGGCCAAGGCGGCGGCGCTGATGCTGACGCGCGCAGCCCATGCCGAGAGCGGGCCCAAGGGCGTGCGGGTGGTGGGGCTGAGCCCGGGGACGGTGGCGACCGACATGCAGCGGGTGATCGGGGCGAGCGGCGTGAACCCGGTCAGCCAGCTGAGCTGGGACGCCCACATCCCCGCCGACTGGCCGGCGAAGGCGATCGCCTTCCTGTGCACGCAAGCGGGCCGCGAGTTCGACGGCGGCGACTTTCAGCTCCGCGACCCCGAGAACCGCGCCCGCCTCGGCCTGGGCTGAGGGCGCCCCTTCC
>CAXGVP010000323.1:0-5069 GCA_964013055.1 uncultured Albimonas sp. | reverse complement strand
CGGGGCTCGGCCTTGCCGTCACCGACCGGCTGCGGCGGGCGGCCGCCCCCCGCACCGACCCGCTGGCCGACCCCTTCTCCGATCCAGACTGAGACCGACATGCCCGAGCTCCGCGCCCCCTCCTCCGCCTTCCTCGACGGCCTTCGCGCGCTGCTGGGCCCGGCGGGCCTGCGCGAGGGCGAGGACGCCGCGCCCTACCTGCGCGACATGCGCGACCTCGCCCCCGGGCGCGCCGCCGCGGTGCTGCGCCCCGGCACGGTGGAGGAAGCCGCCGAGATCGTGCGCCGCTGCGCCGAGGCCCGCGTCGGCGTCATCCCCCACGCCGGCGGCACCGGCCTGGTCGGCGGCCAGCTGAAGCCCGAGGGCGTCGAGGGCGTCGTCGTCTCGATCGAGCGGCTGAACCGGGTGCGCGAGGTGAACCCCGACGACGACGTGATGATCGTCGAGGCGGGCGTGATCCTGGCCGATGCGCAGGCCGCGGCCGAGGCGGCGGGGCGGCTGTTCCCGCTGTCCATCGCCTCCGAGGGCTCGGCCCGCATCGGCGGCGTGCTGGGGACCAATGCCGGCGGGCTGAACGTACTGCGCTACGGGATGGCGCGCGACCTGTGCCTGGGGGTCGAGGCGGTGCTGCCCGACGGCTCGGTGCTGCGCTCGCTCAAGCGGCTGCGCAAGGACAACACCGGCTACGACCTGCGCGGGCTGCTGATCGGCTCGGAGGGCACGCTGGGGCTGGTGACGGCGGCCTGCCTGCGGCTGTTTCCGCGCCCGGCGGAGGCGACGGCGGCCTTCGTCTCGGTCCCCTCGCCCGACGCCGCGCTGGCGCTGCTGCACCATGTGCGCGCGGCGGTGGGCGAGCAGCTCTCGGCCTTCGAGCTGCTGTCGGGCGTGGGCATCGGCTTCGCGATCGAACATGTGGCGGGCACGCGCTGCCCGGTCGACCCGGCGCCTGCGTGGTCGGTGCTGATGGAGGTCGCCGGCGGCGAGGGCATCGGCGCGGCGCTGGAGGAGGCGCTGGCCGGGGCCTTCGAGGCGGGGCTCGCGCTGGACGGCGCCCTGTCGCAGTCCGACCAGCAGCGCGCCGACTTCTGGCGCCTGCGCGAGTCGATCCCCGAGGGCAACCGCAAGGTCGGCTCGGTCGCCTCGCACGACATCTCGCTGCCGCTGAGCCGGGTGGCGCGCTTCGTCGAGGAGGCCGCGCCGAAGCTGCGCGAGATCGCGCCGGACCTGCGGATCAACCCCTTCGGCCATCTCGGCGACGGCAACCTGCACTACAACCTGTTCCCCGCCGCGGGCCGGCGGCGCGAGGACTATGCCCAGGTCAAGGGCGCGCTGACCCGGGTGGTGCACGACCTGGTGGACGCGCATGGCGGCTCGATCAGCGCCGAGCACGGGATCGGTCGCGTGAAGACCGCGGACCTGGTGCGCTACGGCGATCCGGCGAAGCTGGCGGCGATGCGCGCGATCAAGGCGGCGCTGGACCCGCACGGGATCATGAACCCCGGCGCCGTGCTGGCCTGAGGGCGCCGCCCGAGGTCCCCGTTCAGGCCCCCGTCCAGATCCCCGTTCAGGCCAGCATCCAGATCGCGTCGCGCAGGGCGGCGGGGTCGGTCCCGGCCGCGGCCAGCTCGGCGTCGACGGCGGCGTGGGTCTCGGTCCAGATCGGCAGCGCGGCGCCCAGCAGCGCCCGGCCGGCCTCGGTCGGCACGGCCCGGCGGCCGCGGCGGTCGTCGGGGTCGGGCCCGGTCTCGACCAGTCCCCGGCGGACCAGCGGCTTCAGCGCCGCGGTCAGGGTCGAGGGGTCCATCGCCAGCATCGCCGCGATCCGCCCCATCGCCGGCGGCTTCGGCTGGTTCAGCGCCATCAGCAACGAGAACTGCCCGTTGGTCAGCCCCAGCGGCCGGAACGCTTCGTCGAAGCGGCGCGCCAGCGCGCGCGCCGCCCGCTGCGCGGCCAGGCACAGGCAGCGGTCGCGGACCGCGAGGGTCTGATCGAGCGTCGGCGGAGGCGGGGCGTCTGGGTCTTCGGTGGACATGGGTAATTTATCTTGATATCAAATCATATTGTCAAGCCGGCCGACTCGCACAGGCCCGCCCAGTTGGAGCCTGCCCGATGGTCTACATCTCCGCCGCCCTCATCGCCGCCCCCACCCCGGGGCAGGCGCCCTACGTCGCCTTCGCGCGCGAGATGGCCCCGATGATCCGCCAGCTGGGCGCGCAGCGGGTGGTCGACGCCTGGGGCGACGACGTGCCCGAGGGCAAGCGCACCGACATGCGCCGCGCGGTCGAGCTGCAGCCGGACGAGACCCCGGTGTTCTCCTGGATCGAGTTCCCCGACGCCGAGACCGCGGCCGCCTGCATGGGGGCGATGTCGGCCCCGCCGGAGGAGGGCGCCCCGCCCCTGGAGATGCCCTTCGACGGATCGCGCATGATCTACGGGGGCTTCGAGCCGGTGTCGGAGCGCGGCGCCGGCGCTCCCGGCGCGCCGGGCGCCTATGTCGACGCCGCCCTGTTCCCCGCGCCCTCCGACGCGCGAGAGGCCTATGCCGCCCGCGCCGGCCGGCTGGCGGACGCGATCCTGGCGGCGGGTGCGCTGCGCTGTTTCGACGGCTGGGGCGCCTATGTGCCCGAGGGCAAGCGCACCGACATGCGCCGCGCCGTGGCGCTGGCGCCGGGCGAGACGGTGGCGCTGGGCTTCATCGAGTGGCCCTCGAAGGCGGTGCGCGACGCGGCCTGGGGCAAGCTGATGTCCGACCCCGTCTTCGCCGGCGACGCCGTGGGCGACATGGGCCGGGCGATCTTCGGCGGCTTCGCCCCGCTGGTCGACGCCTGACCCCTTGCGTCTTGCGTCTTGCCCCTGAGCCCCTGAGCCCCTGTGGCCCATGGCCGGCAGCCAGTCGGTGAAGCCGGCGGCATGGAGCCTGGCGCCGTTCGCCGCTCCCCGGCGTTGCTCGCCTGCGTGACAGCAGGCGGGCCCGCCGGGAGAGGCCTGACCGGCGGGCCGACGCCGCGTCGCCCGCCTCCCCGGTCGCCGACGCTCAGTCGCCTTCGCTCACGCTCGAGACGGATGGCCGAGAGGTCTGCCGAGCCCCACGGGGGAAGCGGTCACGCGGAGCGCGCGAGGGCGACAGCGGGCGACGCCGGCGAGCGCGAGCGCGGAAGACGCGCGAGAGCGCGTCGGCCGGGATGCGGGCGAGCGCCGGCACGGGCACGCGATCGTGCGCCGCTCAGCGACGCGGGCGCGTGCGCCGGCGGGCGATGCAGGCGAGCGAAACGGGCAGGCGGCAGGGACAAGCGCGACGGCAGAGGGCAGGGGCGAGCGAGGCAGCAGTCGCCCCCTCTGACCCCTGCGGGCGCGGCTGGGTTCTGCGGAGCGGCCTTGCGGGCGGCCCCGCCGTCGCCGCCTCCGGGGGCGGCCGCGGCTCTGGGCGTCGCGCGCGGGGCGGGCGCTCAGGGCGCCGCGCGCGGGGCGGGCGCTCAGGGCGCCGCGGTTGCGGCGGGCGCTCGGGGCGGCGAGGCCCCTTGGGTCGGGTCGTTCCGTGATGGACGCCGGCCCCGCCGGCAACAAACGCCACTCACCCCAAACGCTCCCACGCCGCCACGAAACGCGCGGGACCGCGTCCATCGGAACACGCCCCGCGCGGTCGGCGCCATGTCGCGCTGAACGCCTCGGCGGAGGCCCGACCCTTTTGGACCGCGGAGGGTTCAACAAAGGTTTCCACGGCGGCGAAAAAGCATGAGCGGCGCGTTAACCCCCGCGCCTCGACCCCGCCCCCCGGCCCCCCCCGGCGCCGCGCCCTCAGTCCCCGTCGTAGGCGCAGAGCGCGTGAACCGTGACGCCCATCCGCTCCAGCCGGGCGCGCCCGCCCAGGTCGGGCAGGTCGACCACGAAGGCGGCGCCCACCACCTCGCCCCCCAGCCGCTCGACCAGCTTCACCGCGGCCTCGGCGGTGCCGCCGGTGGCCAGCAGGTCGTCGACGATCAGCACCTGCTCGCCGGGCTGGAGGGCGTCGTCGTGGACCTCCAGCACCGCCTCGCCGTATTCCAGCGCATAGGACTGGGCGATGCGCGGCCCGGGCAGCTTGCCCTGCTTGCGCATCGCCAGGAACCCGGCCGAGAGCTGGTGCGCGCAGGCGCCGCCGATGATGAAGCCCCGCGCCTCCAGCCCCGCGACATGCTGGATGCGGTCGCCCGCGAAAGGCTGCACCAGCCGGTCGACGGCGGCCCGCAGGCCGCGGGGGTGGCCGAACAGCGGCATCACGTCCCGGAACTGGATGCCCGGCTTGGGGAAGTCGGGGATCGTGCGGATGTAGTCGCGCACGTCGTCGCCCCAGCCGAACGGCTTCGCGGGCGCGCTCACGGCTTCATGTTCCCCGCGTCGCCGCCGCCGGGGCGGGTCATCGAGAACAGCTCCCGCACCACCGCGTAGTCCTTGTAGCCGCAGCGGGCGACAGGCTGCACCTTGGTCAGGTCGAAGATCCCGTCGGTCAGGTATTCGTCGCGGATGTGCACGGCGACGACCTCGCCGATCACCATCACGTTCTCCAGCGAGCGGTCGCCATGGGGCAGGACGATCTCCTGCACCAGCCGGCACTCCATCGTGGCGGGGGCCTCGGCGATGCGCGGCGCCGCGATCTCGAGGCAGGGAGCGGCGGTCAGGCCCGCCATCGCCAGCTCGTCCTCGCCCGGCGCGTAGGCGCCCGAGGTCAGGTTCATCGCGTCGCGCAGCTCCCAGCCCACCACGTTGGCGGCGAACGCCCCGGTCTCGCGCACGTTGGCGAGCGTGTCCTTGGTCTCGTCCCGCCGGCCGACCTTGCGGTCGTTGATCGAGAACATCACCATCGGCGGATCGTCCGCCACCCCGTTGAAGAACGAGTAGGGCGCAAGGTTCACCCGCCCCGCCTTGTCGACGGTCGAGATCCAGCCGATCGGGCGCGGCGCCACGATCGCCTTGAACGGGTTGTGGGGCAGGGGGTGGCCGTCCCGGATGCGATACTGCACGCGGCTCTCCTTCGCGAATGGGTCGCCCCGTTCTAGCCGAGGAGGCGGGGCGGGCGCCATGACCTCGCAGGG
>CAXGVP010000322.1:0-5076 GCA_964013055.1 uncultured Albimonas sp. | reverse complement strand
GCGGAAACGCCCAGCTCTTGCGCAATCTGCGCCACAGGCCGCCCCTCGGCGCGACAGGCGACCATCAGGGCTCGACCCTGCACGGTGGTGCGCGCATTCCGGTGCGGGTTGTTCATTCGTTCGGGTCCCGACTGGTGGTTTGGCGATCCCAGCCTAACCCCGCAGCAGGTGAACAACCTTCCGAGATTGCACAGCTAGCGCACCGCCTCGCGCTTCACCGTCACGCCCGCGGCCTCGCGGTCCCAGGCGTCGGGGGTCGCGCCCTCGCGGCGGAGCTGGGCCTTCTGCACCTTCAGCGTCGGGGTCTTCGGCAGGGCGTCCATCACCCGGATGTAGCGGGGGACCATGTAGTGCGGCATCCGCTCGCGCGCGAAGGCGAGCAGCTCCGCCGGATCGACGACGGCGCCGGGGGCGGGGACCACGGCCACCAGCACCTCGTCCTCGCCATGCTCGGAGGCGACGGCCACCGCGGCGCATTCGGCGACCGAGGGATGGGCCTGCACCTCGATCTCCACCTCGAAGGAGGAGATGTTCTCGCCCCGCCGGCGGATCGCGTCCTTGATGCGGTCGACGTAGAAGAAGTTGCCCGCCGCGTCCCGGCGCAGCGCGTCGCCGGTGTGGAACCAGCCGTTGCGCCAGGCGGCGGCGGTCGCCTCGGGGTTCTTGTGGTAGCCCGAGCAGAACACCCACGGGTCGTCCGAGCGCAGGATCAGCTCTCCGACCTGGCCGTGGGGCAGCTCCTCGTCATGCTCGTCCACGATCCGGGCCTCGATCCCCGGCCGGGTCCGCCCGCAGGCGCCCGGCACGTCGGGATTGATCCCGGTGATGATCGGCGAGGCGGTCTCGGACATGTTGAACACGGAGTAGTAGGAGAGGCCCGCGCGCCGGCACAGGGCCTCCGACTCCGCGTTGGAGGGGGCGAGCAGCGCGAGGCGCAGGGGCGTCGCGATCTCGTCTTCCCCGCGCGGCAGCTTGGACAGGAACGTCGCCACCGTCCCCATCATCACCACGAAGGTCGCGCCGGTGCGCCGCGCATCGGCCCAGAAGGTCTCGGTGCGGAACCGCTCCAGCACCGCCAGCGAGCCGCCCGTCGCCAGCGCCCAGGCGATCTTCGACATGCCGGTGATGTGGAACATCGGCGAATGCGCGAGCCCCCGGTCGGAGGCGTCGGCGGTCGGGATCGAAACCCGGGCCAGCGTGTTGATCTGCACATAGGAGGCGAGAACCGCCTTCGACGGCCCGGTGGTGCCGGAGGTGAACAGGATCGTCTGCACGTCCCAGGGCTGGATCGGCCGGTCGAGCGGCGGCGCCTCGGTCGGCGAGCCGGCGGTCAGCGTGCTCTCGGGCAGGACCCTGACGGCGGCGTTGGGCGCCTCGGCCGGCGCGTCGAGGGCGACGACGGTGCGGAGCGGGCCGGTGTCCACGTCCGCCAGGCGCGGGACCAGGCCGGCGTGGCAGATCAGCACCTCGGCGTCGGCGAGATGCAGGACATGTTCCAGCAGCCCCCCCTTGTAGGCGGTGTTCATCGGCACGAAGACCGCGCCCAGGTGATTGATCGCCAGCCACAGGCGCACGAGGGCGGGCCCGTTCTCGAGCCAGCACAGAACGTGGTCGCCCTGGCGCACGCCGAGGCCGCGCAGGGCGTTCGCCGTCTCCAGCGTCTTGCGGCGGGCGTCGGCCCAGGTCCAGTCGGGCTCGTCCATGCCGAAGACGGCGAAGGTCGCCTCGGGCGTCGCCGCCGCGTGGGCGTCGAGCAGATGGCGGAAGACGCAGTCCTCCGGTGCGGGGATGCGGCGGGTCGGCTGGTCGGTCATGGCGCGGTCCTCGGGCGGCGGGAGACGGTCCGGGCGGTCTCACCAGGTGTCGATGTAGGGGTGCTTCTTGCCCGCGCGCGGCGGGACGGGAGGCAGGCGGCGCAGGCTCCGCGAGATCCAGGCGCGGGTCTCGGCCGGGTCGATGACGTCGTCGACGCCGCCGCCCGCCACCGCGTTGACGGCGCGCGCGGTCTCGTAGGCCTCGGCGACGCGGCGGTCGAACTCGGCCTTGCGCTCGGCCGGGTTCTCCATCCCCGCCAGCTCGTTGCGGAAGCCGAGCTTGACCGAGCCCTCGATGTTCATGCCGGCGAATTCGGCGGTGGGCCAGGCGACGGTCATGAACCCGACCAGCGTCCCCGCCCCGCACATCGCCTGCGCGCCGAGACCGTAGGCCTTGCGCACGATCACCGTGAACAGCGGCGCGGTCATGTTGGCGCCCACGTTGAACAGCCGCGCGCAGTGGCGCACCAGCGCCGTGCGCTCGTGGTCGGGCCCCACCATGATGCCGGGGCAGTCCACCAGGCTGACGACCGGAATGTCGAAGGCGTCGCACAGCTGCAGGAACCGAGCGCCCTTGTCCGAGCCGTCCGAGTCCACCGCCCCCGACAGGTGATGGGGGTTGTTGGCGATCACGCCGAGCGGGCGCCCCTCGATGCGAATGAAGGCGGTGATGATGCCGATGCCGAACTTCTCGCGGATCTCGAGCACGCTGCCCTCGTCGGCGAGCCCGTGGATCACGTCGCGCATCTCGTAGAGGCGGGTGCGCCGCTCGGGCACCACGTGGCGCAGGCGGCGCTGGTCGGGGGCGGTCCAGTCGTCGAGCGCGCCCTGGAAGTAGGAGAGGTATTTCTTCGCGACCTGCACCGCCTCGGCCTCGTCCCTGACCAGGATGTCGACCACGCCGTTGGGCACCTGGAAGGACATCGGGCCCACCTCCTCGGGCGTGTAGATGCCCAGGCCCCCGCCCTCGATCATCGCCGGGCCGCCCATGGCGATGGTCGAGGCCTCGGTCGCGATGATCACGTCGCAGCAGGCGAGCAGCGCGGTGTTGCCCGCGAAGCAGCGGCCGTTGTTGATCCCCACCATCGGCACCAGGCCCGACAGCGACGAGAAGGTGGTGAAGGTGGTGACGTCCAGCGCCACCCGCGGCCCGTCGGGATCGTCGCCGGGCCGGCCGCCGCCGCCTTCGGAGAACAACACCAGCGGGATGCGGAACCGGTGCGCCAGCTCGTACATCCGGTCCTGCTTGTAGTGGTTGTTCCGGCCCTGGGTGCCGGCGAGGACCGAGTAGTCGTAGCCCACCACCACCGCGCGCGAGCGGTCGTCGGGGAACAGGTCGCCGTTGATCGAGCCCGTGCCCGCCACCACCCCGTCCGCCGGCGTGGTCCGGCGGAGCGTCTCCATGTCGTGGCGCTGGTGGCGATGGGCGACGATCAGCGGCCAGTATTCGGAGAAGGAGTCCGCGTCGACCAGCTCCCCGATGCTCTCGCGCAGCATCCGGAAGCCGCGGGCGTGGCGCTTCTCCACGGCCTCGGGACGGTTCTCGTCGAGGGTGTAGGCGTGGCGGTCGATGGCCTCCTGCAGGTCGGCGCGGATGTGGTCGAGGTCGATCTCCTCGGCCGCCGAGGCGTCGGCGCCGGCCTCGACCTCGGCTTCCTCGAGATAGACCACCGGCCATCCCTCGCGCACCACGTCGCCGGGCTTCATGGTGATCTCGCGCACGATGCCGGAGCGGTCGGCGACGATGACGTGCTCCATCTTCATGGCCTCGACCAGCGCCACCTGACGGCCGGCCCAGACGGCCTCTCCGGGTTCGACGTCGATGCTGACCAGCGTGCCCTGCATCGGGGCCACGAGGCCGACGGCGCCGTCCCTGGTCGGGGCCGCCGTCTCCTGCGCGGCCTTGCCGGCGGCCTTGGAGGCGGCGTCGTGGGCGAAGAGCGCCAGCGGGTCGTCGCGGTCGATGCGGGCGCCGGCGTAGCCGTCGGCGGATGCGGCTTCGGGGGCCGCGGCCTCCTCCTCCGCGGCGGCGGCGAGGGTCGCGATCTGCTCGTCGACCCAGCGGGTGTGCACCTCGCCGGCCAGCACGTCGGGGTGGCGCAGGATGGCGCGCAGCAGGGACTTGTTGGCGCGCACGCCTTCCAGCCGGAAGTCGCCCAGCGCCCGCTCCGCCCGGCGCGCGGCGGCCGCGAAGCCGCCGGTCGGGGCGTGGGCGATCACCTTGGCCAGCAGCGAGTCGTAGAGGCCGCTGGTCCGATAGCCCCGGTAGCCGAAGCCGTCGACGCGAAGGCCCGGACCGGTGGGCGGCTCGTAGGTCTCGATCAGCCCGCCGCCCGGCTTCACCGAGCCGTCGGCCCCGATGGTCTCGAGGTTCACCCGCGCCTGCACCGCATAGCCGCGGGGGCGGGCGACGGCCGGATCGTCGAGGCCGAGCTCCGCCAGGCTCGCGCCGCCCGCGACGTGCAGCTGGGTCTGCACCAGGTCCACGCCGGTCACCGCCTCGGTCACCGTATGCTCGACCTGCAGGCGGGCGTTGGCCTTGATGAACACGAAGGGCTGGGCGCCGGGGCGGCCGGTGGCGTCGACCAGGAACTCGAAGGTGCCGAGGTTGAGGTAGTCGACCCCCCGGGCGATGCGCAGCGCGGCGTCGATGATCTCCTCGCGCAGGCCGGGGTCGAGGTTGGGCGCGGGCGCGATCTCGATGATCTTCTGGTAGCGGCGCTGGATCGAGCATTCCCGCTCGCCCAGGTGCGCCACCGCGCCGTGGCGGTCGCCGACGATCTGCACCTCGACATGGCGGGCGCGGGGGATGAACGCCTCGACGTAGAGGTCCTCGCGTCCGAAGGCGAGGCGGGACTCGGAGGTGCAGCGGGCGAAGGCCTCCGCCACCTCCGCGTCGGACAGCACGGCGCGGGAGCCGCGGCCGCCGCCGCCGCCGATCGCCTTGATCATCATCGCGCCGCCCGGGCCGAGGTCGGCGAGGAAGGCGCGCGCCTCCTCGACCGTCACGGCGCGGTCGATGCCGGCGTTGACCGGGGCGCCGGCGGCGACGGCGGCCTGGCGGGCGCGGGCCTTGTCGCCGAAGAGCTCGAGCTGCGCCGGCGTGGGACCGACGAAGGTCAGCCCCGCCTCGGCGCAGGCGGCGGCGAAGTCGGCGCGCTCGGCGAGGAACCCGTAGCCGGGGTGGACGGCGTCGCAGCCCGCCGCCCTGGCCGCGGCGATCACCGCCGCGATGTCGAGATAGGCGGCCGCGCCGGCGCCG
>CAXGVP010000321.1:0-5081 GCA_964013055.1 uncultured Albimonas sp. | reverse complement strand
GCCACGGGGCGGAGGCCGGATCGCTCCAGCCCTGGGCGGGCTGGGGCAGGCCGAGCGCCGCCTCGGCGCCGCCGCCGGTGACGGCGGCGAACACGCCGGACTGGCGGCGGTCCTCCAGCACCTCGCGCACCAGGGCGGCGTCGGCGATCTCGCGGTCCTCGGAGAAGGCGTAGACCAGCGCGTAGTCGCACAGCTGGTTGATCAGCCGCGGGATCCCGCGCCCGGCGAGATGGATCAGATGGCGGGCCTGCGGGTCGATGATCTCGCGCTGGGCGCCGGCATGGGCCAGGCGGTGGAGGATGTAGGCGTCGCTCTCCTCGGGCGTCAGCGCGCGCAGGTGGAACTCGGCCGCGATCCGCTGGGCGAACTGCTGCAGGATCGGCTGGCGCACCAGGTCGCGCAGCTCCGGCTGGCCCACCAGGATCAGCTGCAGCAGCTGGTCCTTGTCGGCGTTGATGTTCGAGAACATCCGCAGCTCCTCCAGCGCCAGCGGCGAGAGGTTCTGCGCCTCGTCGAAGATCAGCGCGGTGCGGCGGCCTTGCGCGTATTCGTCGATCAGGAAGGTCTGGAACTGCTTGAACAGCTGCACATAGCTCAGCCCAGGCTCGACCGGCAGGTCGAGCGACATCAGCACCCAGTGCAGCAGCTCCCCCCGGTCGCCCTGGGCGTTGGAGATCAGCCCCACCGAGAAGTCCTGGGGCATGTCGTCGAGCAGCTTGCGCACCAGCGTGGTCTTGCCCGAGCCGATCTCGCCGGTGATCATGGTGATCGGCGAATGGGCCGCGATGCCGTATTCCAGCATCGTGTAGGCCTTGCGGTGCGGCGGCGCCCAGTACAGGAAATCGGGGTCCGGAAGCAGCGAGAAGGGCCGCTCCGTCAGGCCGAAGTGCTCGTTGTAGAGACGGGAGAGATCACGCACCGAGCGGCCCCCCCGGAAGGAGGGCCGCCGCGGCGGGGCGTCCGGTCGCCCGGACGAACGTTGGCTGGCGGCATCGCCTCACTGGGTCACTCCCTGCTGTTTCGCCGCGTCGCGCTTCCGGGTCTCTTCCTCGCGCTGGCGCAGGGCGTCCGCCTCCAGCGCGTCGATGCGCGAAAGCACCTCCTGCGCGGTGTCCTTCTGGGGGAAGTTCACCTGCTCGCCGAGCTCCAGCGCGCGCTTCACCTGGGCGCGGCCCTGGGCGAGCTGGCCGTTGGCGGCCAGCACCACGCCCAGATGATACTGCACCAGCGGGTTGGTGGGCAGTCCCTCCGCCGCCGCACGCACGATGGGCAGCGCGTCGGCGCTGCCGCCGGTCAGGTGCAGCAGCCAGCCGTAGGTGTCCATCAGGTGCGGCTGCTTCGAATCGCGGAACCGCTTGGCGATGTTGAAGGCGCGCTGCACCTGCTCGGGGTCCTCGCCGCGGTGGTCGGCCAGCAGCGAGGCGAAGTTGTTCGCGATCACCGCCGAGTTCGGACGCTCACGGTAGAGGTCGGCGTAGATGTCGATCGCCTCGTCGAACTTGCCGGCGTATTCGGCCTGCATCGCCTGGGTCAGGCGCAGGGCGACGTCGTCGTCGTTCATCGCCACGCCCTTGTCGAGCGCCTCCGACATCTCCTCGGTGCGGCCCATCGAGTTGTAGATGCGCGCCAGGCTCGCGTAGGCGGCGGCGTTGTCGGGCTGAAGCTCGATGGCGCGCTGCAGGTCCTCCTCGGCGGCCTCCAGCTCCCCGCGGCCCGACAGGATCGAGGCGCGCAGCACCAGGGCGGTGACGTCCTCGGGGTCGTCGGACAGGCGCTGGTCGAGGAAGTTGATCGCCCGCTCCAGGTCGCCGCCGGCCAGCAGCGCGCGCACCAGCGAGATGGTGCCCGCGTCGCCGTCCTTGCCAGCCGTCACCAGGCCTTCGAGGATGTCCGCGCTCTCGCCGAACTTGCGCTGGCCGAGGGCCGCGGCGGCCTCGATGCGCGAGGCCGCCTGGTTCTCGGGATCGATGTCGCGCAGGCGGCGCGCGATCTGCTCGGCCGCGGCCCACTGCTGCTGGCGCAGCTTGATCTGGGCCAGCGACAGCAGCAGCGGCGGCAGGTCGCCCTGCCGCTTGATCGCGTCCTGCAGCAGGCTCTCGGCCACGTCGACCTTCTGCGCCTCGACCAGCGCGGTCACGTAGCGCAGCACGATCTGGGGATCGAACTCCGAGCGCTGCACCGCCTGGGCCATGCGCTCCAGCGCCAGCTCCCGGCTGCCGTCCCGCTCGTAGGCGGAGGCGAGCATCATCATCACCCGCACGTCGTCGGGCGCCACGTCCAGCGCGGTGCGCAGGTCGCGGATCGCGCTCTCGTTGTCGTCGACGACCAGGTAGCGCGAGGCGCGCAGGGTCAGCGCGGCGGCGTTCTTGGGGTCGACCCGCAGCAGTTCGCTCAGCAGCGCGTCGGCGGCCTCGTATTCCTCGTTGCGGATGTGGATCTTGGCCCGCTCCATCGCGGCCTTGCCGCCGCCGTCGGTGCCCTTGTGCTCGGCGATCACCTTGTCGAGCCGCTCCACCGCCGCGGCCTCGTTGCCCTCGCGGATGTCGAGCGCGGCGAGCGCCAGGTCGAACTCCACCAGCGCGTCGGGCTGCGAGGCGAGGCGCACCAGCTCCTCGCGCGCCCGCTCGGGGCCGTGGGCGGCGTTGAGGAACCGCGCCACGTCCAGGGCCTTCTGGAAGTCCTTGGGATTGTTCTCGGCGATGGCGCGATACTGCGCCTCGGCCGCGTCGAACTCGTTGCGCAGCGAGTGCCAGCGCGCCAGCGCCTCGCGGAAGCGGTCGGTCTTGGGGTAGTGCTCCACCAGCCGCTCGAGCTGCGGGCCGATGTCGTCGATCCGGCCCAGCTTCTCCAGCAGGCCCAGGCGGATCACGTTGAACGACAGGTCCCCGTCGTCGAGCGCGAGGCCCGCGTCCAGCACCTCCAGCGCTTCCTTGTCCTGGCCCTCGTCGACCAGCCAGGCGACGCGCACCAGGCGCGCGGTGACCTGGGCGGGATCTTCCTCGAGCACCGCGTCGGCCATCGCCAGCGCGCCGTCGCGGTCGCCGCGCTTGTAGTCGATCGAGGCGCGGATGGCGCGCACGCGCACGTCGTCGGGGCGCTTCTCCATCGCCACGGAGATGTTGGCGTCGGCCTCGTCGAGCTGGTTGGCCACCAGCATGATCTCGGCCATGTCGATGCGCGCGTCGATATGGTCGGGCTGCTGGCCCAGGATCGCGCGCAGCTGACCCACGGCGCCGTTGATGTTGTCCGTGGACTTGTAGAATTTCACCAGCTCGTAGCGCGCCACGACGTTGTCGGGCTGCAGCTTGATGGCGTTGCGGAACTCGAGCTGGGCCTGGAAGGGCTTGCCTTCCTCCATCAGCGCAAGTCCGCTCTCGAGATGAGTCTGAGCCCGTTCCTCGGCCGAGTCGCATCCAACCAGCGTGGTTCCCACGGCGGCCGCAAGAACCACCGAGAAGGCTCTGGCTCGAAGTTTCATGTCGCCTGTTTCCCCAAACACGGAATCGCTCCGGTCTCCTGCCGGTCGGATTCCCCAGAGCACGGGCGCCCTCGCCTCCGTGCCCGCACATGACCGTCCGACGACCTCGCGTTTCCCCAATGCGACGCCGCGAGTCGTCAAGCCGCTCTCCTTACATGGTTTAACCTGCATTCAGCCTCAATTCCAAGTCGAACGCGCCTTGAAACCGCGGCGATCCACCGCGTAAACGCTGATTTTGCGCTCAAACTCTCGCGACCCGGCCCCGCGGCGGCGGCCCCGCCCGGCGCCCCCCCCGCGCGAGCTTGCGGCGCGGCGCTTCGCCGTCCGGGCGGCTTGTCCCGCCCCCCGCGCCCCGCTAGCGTCCGGCAGGCGGCGCCGGGGGCGGCCGGCGCGCGGGGCGGGGATCTCGGGGGCAGGAGACGATCATGGCGGTTCCGCAGCGGCTGTCGCCGAACCAGCTCGAGGCGCGCATCGACGCGGTCTCCTACCGCGGCGGTCCGAAGCCCGAGGGCATGACCTTCGCCTATTCCTTCGAAGCGAAAGCCGATCCCGACGCCTCGCTGGCGGGGTTCATTTCCGGCTACCGGGGCTGGACCAAGGCGGGCAAGCAGGCCGCGAAGGCGGCGATGGAGGATTTCGCGGACGTCCTGAACATCTCCTTCCGCCCGGCCCGCAGGGGCGAGGCGCCCGACCTGCAGTTCTTCCGCGCCGACGAGATGGGCGGCTCGGCCGGCTGGGGCAGCTTCCGCTACACGGGCGACGACTGGGACGGGGCGGTGGTGATGCGCTCGGACTCCACCACCCGCCACGACCTGCTCCTGCACGAGATCGGCCACGCGCTCGCGCTCAAGCATCCCGGCGACTACGGCGGCGCGCCGCGCCCGTTCCTGCCCGCGCGCGAGGACACCACCGACTTCACCGTGATGTCCTACGAGGACGGCCGCCACGATCCCGCGACGCTGATGGTCTACGACGTCGCCGCCCTGCAGCGCCGATGGGGCGAGAACGACCGCGACACGCTGGGCCGCGACCGCTGGACGGGGCCCGAGCCGGGCGAGTCCCTGGTCGTGTGGGATGCGGGCGGGCGCGACCGGATCGTGCACGCCGGCCCCTCCGCCGCGACGATCGACCTGCGCGAGGGGGCGTTCTCGTCGCTGGGCGCGGCGAACGACCTGGCCATCGCCTACGGCACGGTGATCGAGATCGCCGTCGGCGGGGGCGGCGGCGACCGGCTGATCGGCAACGCGGCGCGCAACACGCTCAAGGGCGGGGGCGGCGACGACGCGCTGCGCGGCGGCGGGCGCCAGGACCGGCTGCTCGGCGGCGCCGGCGACGACCGGCTGGATGGGCAGGGCGGCGCCGACCGGCTGAAGGGCGGCGCCGGCGTGGACGAGTTCCGCTACGCCCGCGGCGGCGGCTCCGACGTGATCCTCGATTTCGAGGACGGCGAGGTGGTGACGATGGCCCGGGTGAAGGGCTTCGCGCAGCTCGACGTCGCCGATGCGGGCGGCGACGCCCACGTCACCGGCAAGGGCGTCGACCTGACCCTCAAGGGCGTGGCGGCCGGGGATCACGACGCGGGCGACTTCCAGTTCCTGTGACG
>CAXGVP010000320.1:0-5085 GCA_964013055.1 uncultured Albimonas sp. | reverse complement strand
GCCGTTGATCGCGGCGATCACCGGCTTGGGGCTGTCGAAGATCGCCTCGACGAAGCCGCCGCCGACGCGGCGCTTGCCGGTCCCGGCCATGTCGCCGAACATCTGGGCCTTGCCCTCGCCCGAGGAGTCGAACGCGTCGGCCCCCGCCGAGACGTCGGCGCCCGCGCAGAAGGCCCGGCCCGCCCCCGTCACCACCACCGCGCGCACCGCGTCGTCGGCGGCGGCCTCGTGCAGGGCGCGGGCGAGCTCCACCCCCATCGTGCCGGTGTAGGCGTTGAGCTTGTCGGGGCGGTTCAGCGTGATCACCGAGACGTCGCCATGGCGCGTCACGTCGATGTCGGACCAGGTCGCGGATGCGTCCGGCATGGGGGTCTCCTCCTGCGGTCTTGGCTCCGCCTCGGAGGGGCGGATTCCATCAGGGAGCCATAGTGACCCAGCGGCGCGCGCCGGTCACCCCCACGCGGATCCGGGGGGTCAGTTTCGGTGGATCCGGCAGATCGCGCCCGAGCGGCGCAGGCGCAGGCAGAAGTTCATCGCCTCGCCGCGGCTGCCGGCGGGCGCCTGGACCGTGTACCACAGCTGCGTGCCGCGGCCGGGGATGGTGGCGCGCACCACCCGCAGGTCGGTTCCCCCCAGCACGCCTGCGTTCGCCCGGCGCACGCGGGCGGCCAGGCTCTCGGCCGCGCCGCGCCGGCGGGCGGTGGCGATGACCACGCCCCAGGGCGGGGTGGGGTCGGCGAACTCGCGCACGCGGCGGGTCGAGGCCTGCTCGACGCAGGCCTGGTGGAAGGGCGTGTCGGCGGCGAGGCGGTAGTCCACCGCCTCGGGCGGGGCGTCGCGCCAGGCGCGGGCGGAGTGGCCGGTGATCGCGTCGACATAGTCCAGCGTCTCGCCGGGCAGGATCGTGTTCGGGTTGGCGAGGAACCGCTCCGCCCGGTTCTCGCCGCCGTTGTAGGCGACCGCGGCGAGGCCGGGGTTGCCGAAGCGTCGGGCGAGCTCGGCGAGATAGCCGGCGGAGGCCACGATCGCCTCGGCCGGGTTGAACGGGTCGTCGAGCCCGCGGAGCTTGGCCGTGCCCGGCATGAACTGGGCGATGCCCAGCGCGCCGGCCGGCGAGACGGCGGCGGCGTCGAACAGGCTTTCCTTCCACAGCAGGCGGGCGAGGAAGCCGGCGTCGAGCCCGGCGTCGTCCGCGGCGCGGCCGATCAGGCTGCAGACGTCGTCGAAATAGCTCGCCAGCCGGATGCAGTCGCGCCCGTCGGGGGTGCAGCGGGCGTCGGGGTCGAAGGAGACGGGCAGGGCGGCGGCGCGCTCGGGCGGCAGGGCCAGCAGCGGGGGCGGCGCGTCGGGCAGCTCCGGGGCGGCCCGGTCGGGCGCTGCGAGGGCGGCGGGCAGGGCGGACGCGGGCAGGTCCAGCAGGGCGGACGGTCGCTCGACGCGGGTCTGCGCCACGCCCGGTCCGGGCGCCGCGAGAACGGCCATCGCGGCGAGAAGGGAGACGAAGCGGCGTCGCATGACCAGGAGATGGGGTTCGTCGGGACGGCTGCAAGGCGCGGGCGCATCCTCGGCCCGGCGGCCGGCCTGCGCAAGGGGCCTGCGCAGAGGGGCGGAGGGCGAGGCCTTCCGTCGGCGGCCCCCCGAAGACGGCTCGGGCGGCGGTCGGGGCGACGGTTCCGCCGCTCCGGGACTTGCCGGCGGCGCGGGAGAGGACATTGTAAGGGAGGGCCGGCCCGTCCCCCGCACGGGGGGGGGCGGGCGGCGCCGCGGCGCGCAGGGCCGCCTTCCGAGGCAGGCGGTCCGGGCCGAAGCGTCGGCACGGGAGAACAGCGGGGGCGGGGCGACGCGCGGCCGCCCCCGACGAGAACAGGAGAGGCGGGCCGACGAGCGGCCGCCCCCGAACGCCTCGCAGGGAGGAGACGACCCATGAGACCCGATCCCCGCGCCGCCGCGGCCCTGGCCGCGACGCTCGCCGCAGGCCTGGCGCTGGCCGCCCCTGCCGCGCAGGCCGGCGAGACCACGGCCCAGCAGGCCTGCCTCTACCAGTTCCAGCGCAGCGGCGAGCCCAACACCGGCCCCGGCGGGCGCATCACCCGCTCGCACCGCAGCGGCGGGGCCTGGGAGATGGTGATCATCGACGCCGCCGAGGCGCCGTGGGACTGCCGGGCCAGCGACGACGGCTATGTCGAGTACCTGCGCAAGGATCCCTCGGGCCGCGCCGGTCACGACCGCGACGACCGCCACGACGGCAAGCGCGACAAGGACGACGACCGCAAGGACGCCGACCGCAAGGGCGGCGCCGGCGACGAGCGCTGGGGCGAGGAAACGCGCGAGGCCCGCCAGGCCTGCCGCGAGGCGGTGCGCGCCCGCTCGGGCCGCGGCGGCATCTCGATCCGCCGGGTGGAGTTCTCGCAGGCCAACACGCTGGTGGTGCTGGACGACGAGGGCGAGAAGGGAACCTGGCGCTGCCTGTCCTCCAGCCGCGGCAAGGTCGCCGAGCTGAAGTTCGTGCGCGACTGAACGGGAGGCGGACGGCGGGACGCGAGAAGCCGGCGGCGGGCGAAGAAGATCGCCGGTCGCCCCTGCGCCCTCCCCGTTTCCGCGCCCCGCCGTCAACGCAGGCGGCCCGGGCCCCACCCGGGGCCCCTCGCCGCTCGCACCTTGGGGCTGCGGCCGGCGGTGCGTGGAAAGCGTGACGGCAGATGCGCCGGCCGGTGCTGGCCGCCGTGCGCCGGCCGCCGGTCCCAATGCATCGCCCGACCCACAGGCGCCCCGGGCTCGACCCGGGGCCTCTCGCGGCCCGCATCCGGGCGCTTCGGCCGGAGGTGCGCTGGCCCGCCGGGATCGGCGCCCCTCCGGCGGCGCAGGTCCGCCCCGCGCGAGGCGATCGCCCCGGGGCGGCGCGTCAGGCGGCCGGCTCGCCCAGCAGGTCGGCCACGGCGGCGCGCAGCACCGCCTCGTCGGGCGGGGAGAGCTGCGGGTTGCCGGCGCGATGGCCCCAGTCGGAGCGGATCGGGCGCAGCTCCAGCCGGGGGGCGAGGGCGACCTCGGCCTCGTTGTCGGCGACCTGGAAGTAGAGGTCGGTGTCGCAGGGCATCAGGATCGTGCGCGCCTCGATGGCGTTCAGCGCCGCCGAAAGGTCCCCGCCGAACACCGCGTTGCCGGAGATGTCGGAGCGGAGCCAGGTCTCGATCATCGACAGCAGGTCCTCGCCTTCGCGGCGCAGGAAGTTGCCCTCCCAGCCGCGGACGATCCAGTCCTCGTGGCTGGCGAAGCCGGCGTCCCGCCACATCTCGCGGCGGTAGAAGGTCTGGCTGACCGCCCAGCCGGCGTAGATCCGGGCGAAGGCGCGCAGGCCGCGCAGGGGTTTGGCCGCGAACCGCCCGTCGACATAGGCCGCATCCGCGGTCAGGGCGGCGCGGATCCCCTCCAGGAACACCTTGTTGTGGGGGCTGGTGCGGGCCGAGGTGCACACCGCGCAGATCGTCGCCACTTGCTGGGGGAACAGCGCCCCCCAGTGCAGCGCCTGCTGGCCGCCCATCGACCAGCCGTAGACCATCGCCAGCCGCTCGATCCCGAAGACCTCGGCCAGCAGGCGGCGCTGGGCGTGGACGTTGTCCCAGTGGGTGAAGACCGGCCAGCGTCCGTCCGAGAAGGGCAGCGGCAGGTTGGAGGGCGAGGACGACAGCCCGTTGCCGAACTGGTTCGCGATCACCACGAACCACCGCTCCGGATCCAGCACCCGGCCCGGGCCGACCAGCCAGTCGATGTCGGAGTGCTGGGCGCCGTAGGAGGTGGGGTAGAGGATCGCGTTCGACCGATCCGCGTTCAGGGTCCCGTAGGTGCGGTAGGCCAGCTGCGCCGCCGGCAGCGTGATCCCCGATTGCAGCACCGTGGGGCCGAGGTCGAAGGTTTCGTGGCCGCTCATCCGTCCCTCCCCCGCGCGGGTCGCGCGGCGGGGATGTTCGGGGGCCGCGCGGCGGGGGTCAAGCCCGCCGGGCGGGGGAGACGGATCATCGCGATGAATGGGGGCTGACAGATCGGCCGCCGCTGCGTTAACCACGAGGAATTGCCGATCCTGGGGGAGACGTTCATGGCCGCCATCATCGAGACGACCGACGCGATCGACGACGCCGGCCTCTACGGCTATCCCGGCTACGCCGAGCGCACCTATCACCTAGCGCCCGGAGACACGTTCCACGGCGAACTATACGCGCGCGGCTACAGCCAGGACGACGGCGACCTGATCTTCATCGACGCCCAGATCGGGGTCGACTACTGGCTGGAGGTCACGCCGGCGGACGAGTGGCAGCGGCTCGGCGGCTACGGCATGCGCCTGCAGCTGCTGGACGGCGAGGGCGAGCTGCTGTGGACCTTCACCAACGGCACGCCGCAGTTCAACGTGCAGACGCCCGGCCTGCGCGCCATCGCCCTGATGCCGCTCAGCCTCTACAACGGCGGCTACTACGGCCCCTACACGGTCACGCTGCATGCCGAGCATGAGCCCTCGACCGTCCACACCCCGCTGCGCGCCACGGTGGGCGAGGCCTTCACCGCCTCGATCGACTTCGAGGGCGACCGCGACGCCTTCGGGATCGAGCTCGAGGCGGGCGTCGGCTACTATGTGACCACCGACGCGCCCGAGGGCTACAACGCCAGCGCCCGGTTCCTCGACGAGACCCTGCCGAACGGCACGCCCGATGCCGACGGCCTGTCCTATGTCGAGCTCTCCGGCGCCGCGACCCGCCCGGATCTGCCGTTCCTCGAGGAGGTCTCCGCCACGGTTCATGCCGAGATCGGCGGGACCTACGCCTCGCGCACCCGGCTCGCGGCGGGGGAGACGCTCGTGTCGCGCATCGACTACCGCAACGATCGCGACGTCGTGCATATCGACGTCGAGGAGGGCTACGGCGCCTTCGTCTACGTCGAGGGGATCGGCGACGACCCGGTCGACCGGCCCCGCTTCTGGCCGCAGGAAGGCTCCCCGGACGGCTACGCGCAGGTCCGCCACTTCAACATCGCCGGCGCGGGGGCGGAGATCTCGAAGCCGGGCGTGGCGCTGTGGGTCGCGGAGTCCTACGGCTCGGT
>CAXGVP010000319.1:0-5107 GCA_964013055.1 uncultured Albimonas sp. | reverse complement strand
GGAGCGGGCGTCCGGGCCGCCGGGACGGCGGCGCGCCTGGATGCGGCGATGTGCGAGGGCGCCGGCGACGCAGGCCGCCGCCCCGCGGCCCGGGGCGCGCGGGCCCGGCCGGGGGCCGGGCCGGCCAGGTCAGGCCTTGCGGCGACGGCGCAGCGCCACGCCGCTGATCGCCAGCGCCCCGCCCAGCATCGGCAGCGCCGCCGGCACGGGAACCGGCGAGGCGCTGACCGCCGTCTTCGAATCGCCGTAGCTCTGCGTGGCGCCGGCCTCGTGCGCGATGCGGATCACCGTGGTCAGCGAGAACGGGTTCGCCCCCATCGCCACCCCGCCGTCGTCGTCGGCGTAGGAGGTGAAGCTCTCCGGCGTGGTGTAGTCGAACGTGTCGCCGATCTGCACCGCCTGCCCGAAGGCGACGTTGGTGGGGTCGTAGAAATGCTCGAACGTGACCGCGCCCTCGGTGAAGCCGCTGAGCGTGGTGTCGAAGGCGAAGGGATCGCCCTCGAGCGTCAGGTCGGTCTCGGTGATCGAGATGATCAGCTCGCCCGCCTCGCCCTGGCTGTTCGCCTCGAAGGACAGCGACAGGTTGGGGCAGTCGAGCGACGACAGGCAGCTCGACGCCTGGACGGAGATCGGCCCCCACCCCGCGAGCGGCGAGCTGGCGCCCGAATCGTAGTCGATCGAGGCGGCGTCGGGGCGCAGGTCGGTGTCGCCCGGCCCGTTGTCGGTGATGGTGTAATCGTCGGACCCGTCCGAGAAATTGACGGAGAGCGCCGAAGCCGGCGCCGCCGCGAGGATGAGCGCGGCCGCGAGCGGCAGGCGCCGCCCGAGTGTCGTGAACTGCATGAGATGGCTTTCGGTGAGACGGTACGCGTCTGCGGTCGGGGACGCGTGTACGCCAGGCGCACCCCCTGCGATGTCCGGGCCGCGTCGCCGCCCCCGGCTCGCGTCGAGACTTGTCGCGAGCGCCTGCCGCCGTCCACCACCATCAATTGAAAACGCGCCCGCGCGGGCCGGTTTCCCGGTCGCCGGCATCGTGCTTCGGCGCGCGAAACGAATGCGGCCGGCTGCGCCCGATTTCAGCGGAATTCGCCTTGTTTTCAACGCGCAGCGGCGACGTAGCGGCGCCCCGGGATGCGACGTGCCGGAAAGCGGCGCCCCGGAATGAGACGGTCTGGAACGCGACGGCGCGGCCGCCACGGGCGGGCGCCGGAACGCGCAGGGGCGGCGCCTCGCGGCGCCGCCCCTGCGGTCGGCTCGTCGATGGACGCGCCCTCAGGCGCCCAGGCACCAGCGCAGGATCGCCTTCTGGGCGTGCAGGCGGTTCTCGGCCTCGTCGAAGATCACCGAGTGCGGGCCGTCCATCACCTCGGAGGTCGCCTCCTCGTCGCGGTGCGCCGGCAGGCAGTGCATGAACAGCGCGTCGGGCTTCGCCTTCGCCATCAGCGCCCCGTTGACCTGGTAGGGGCGCAGCTGGTTGTGGCGACGGTCGCGGGCCGAGGCGTCGTCGTGCATCGACAGCCATGTGTCCGTGACCACCAGGTCCGCGCCCTCGGCGGCCTTCAGCGCATCGCGCTCGATCACCACCTCGGCGCCCTCGCCGCGGGCCCAGTCGACCACGCGGGGGTCGGGGTCCAGCGTCTCGGGCCCGGTGAAGGTCATGTCGAAGCCGAAGCGGCCGGCGGCATGCAGGAAGCTCGCGCAGACGTTGTTGCCGTCGCCCGACCACACCACCTTGCGCCCCGCGATCGAGCCGCGATGCTCCTCGTAGGTCATCACGTCGGCCATGATCTGGCAGGGATGCGAGCGGTTGGTCAGCCCGTTGATGACCGGGACCGTGGCATGCTCGGCCAGCTCCAGCAGCGTATGCTCCTCGAAGGTGCGGATCATGATCGCGTCGACATAGCGGCTGAGCACGCGGGCGGTGTCGGCCACCGTCTCGCCATGGCCCAGCTGCATCTCGGCGCCGGTCAGCATCATCGTCTCGCCGCCCATCTGGCGGATGCCGACGTCGAAGCTGACGCGGGTCCGGGTCGAGGGTTTTTCGAAGACCAGCGCCACCATCTTGCCGGCCAGCGCCAGGTCGTCGTCCGGCGTGCCCTTGGGGCGGCCGGAGCGGGCGTCCTTCACCGCGCGCGCGTCCTCGATGATCGCGCGGAGCGTCTTGGCGGGGACCTTGTCGAGGTCGAGGAAGTGCCGGGTCATCCGGTCGCCTCCTTCAGCTTGCCCTCCACCGCGACGGCCGCGGCGTCGAGGCGCGCGACGGCCTCGGCCATCTCCTCGTCGGTGATGTTCAGCGGCGGCAGCAGGCGCACCACGTTGTCCGCCGCCGGCACCACCAGCAGGTGCGCGTCATAGCCCGCGGCCACCACGTCGGTGTTGGGCGCCTTGCACTTCAGACCCAGCATCAGCCCCTCGCCCCGCACGCCCTCGTAGACGTCGGGATGGGCGGCGATCAGGCCTTCGAGCTTCTGGCGGAAGGCGCCGGCCTTGCGCGAGACCTCGGCGAGGAAGCCGTCCTCGAGCACCGCCTCCATCACCGCGCAGCCCACGGCGCAGCCCAGCGGGTTGCCGCCGTAGGTCGAGCCGTGGGTGCCGAAGCCCATGCCGTCGGCCGCGGACTCGGTCGCCAGGCACGCGCCCAGCGGGAAGCCGCCGCCGATGCCTTTTGCAATCGTCATCACGTCGGGGGCGACGCCCGCCCATTCATGGGCGAAGAGCTTGCCGGTGCGCGCCACGCCGCACTGGATCTCGTCGAAGACCAGCAGCAGGTCGTGCTCGTAGCACAGCTTGCGCAGCAGCTTGAGGAAGGCCGCGTCGACCATCCGGATGCCGCCCTCGCCCTGGATCGGCTCGATCAGGATCGCGGCGGTCTCGGGGGTGATGGCGGCGCGCAGGGCGGCCTCGTCCCCGACGGGAACCTTGTCGAAGCCCTCGAGGATCGGGCCGAAGCCCTTGGTCATCTTCTCCCCGCCCGAGGCGGCGATGCCCGCGGCCGAGCGGCCGTGGAAGGCCCCCTCGAAGGTGACGATCCGCACCTTCTCCGGCTTCCCGTTATGGGAGAAATGCTTGCGCACCATCTTCACCGCGCACTCGATCGCCTCGGTGCCCGAGTTGGTGAAGAACACGGTGTCCGCGAAGGTGTTCTCGGTCAGGAGCTGCGCGAGCTTCTCCTGGTTCGGGATACGGTAGAGGTTCGAGGTGTGCCACAGACGTCGGGCCTGGGACTCCAGCGCAGCGACGAGACGAGGGTTGGCATGGCCCAGAACGTTGACCGCGATCCCGGCGCCGAGATCCAGATAACGTTCTCCCTTGTCGTCGATCAGCCAGGGGCCGGACCCTTCCACGAAGGAAAGGGGGGCCCGCGCATAGGTCGGCAGGACCGGCGTGATCACCTCGAGGTCTCCTCAGGTTCTGTGCGGCCGCGAAATGGAAAGCGCCCCGCATGGGCGGCCGGGCCGGGCGGGGCGAAGCGGTTTCCTGCGGGGTGAACGGGGAAAAGTCAATGAAAAGGGCGGAGGCGCGCGTCCGCCGACGGGAGGCGGACATCTTCCATCTGTGGAATATCACGCTCGTATCACGCCGGCGCGCCGAGTCTGCCTGCCGTGGCGTCTCCCCGGACGCTTCAGTCTGGTCAATTCTGCCGCCGGCCCGCCGCGTCCCCGCGCCCGGGCCGATTGTGAAAGTCAGTTCGATGTCGCCCGTTGTCTGGGTTCTGGGTTCCGCCGCCTGCTACGCCGCCGCCATGATCGCCCTGAAGGCCTGGGGCTTCTCGATCGGGATCGGAGGCGCGCTCTGCGTCGCCGCCTTCCTCCTCGGCGCCGCCTTCGAGGCCGCCGCCCTGCGCGAGGTGCGCCTCGGCGTCGCCTACGCCGCCATCATCGCCGTGGAATCCGCCATCGTGCTGGTCGCCGGCCTGATGCTGTTCGGCGAGACCTATTCCTACCGCGAGATCGCCGGCGGCGCCTTCATGCTGTTCGGCGTGGCCCTGCTGGCGGTCTGAACCGCCGCCCCTGCCCGCAGCCCATCCCTCCTCGCCGCCGGTCGCCATGCGCGGCAACCGGCGGCGAGGGGGACGACACGCCGGGGCTGGATCGCCGCCGCCGGCTCCGGCGGGCGATCTCGGGCAGGCGCCGGGCTCGCCATCTCCAGGGCCGGTGCGCCCGCCTCAGGCCAGCGCCGAGAAGGCGGCCACCGCCGCCACCCCCGCCGAGACCAGCCCAAGCGCCAGGCCCAGCGCCACCTTCGTCGCCCGCCACGCCAGCCCGCCGGCCGCCGAGGCGACGCCGCCGGCAGCCCCGCCGAGGCCTGCGACGGCGCCCGGCGCGCCGCGGGGCGCAGGCTCGCGCGGGGGCCGCGCCTCGTCGCGCGCCGCATGGGTGGAGAGCGGGCCGCCGGCCCCCGGCGCGGGGGGCGAGGCGGGATCGGCGTGCAGCGGGGGATCCATGCGGGACATCGGACAGCTCCGTTCCGGTTTCAGGGTCAGCGAGGGGCGCCGGGGCCGGCCGCTCAGCCGAGCGTGACCGAGACCACCACGAGCGCCGCAACGACCGCGACCGCCCCCAGCAGCCAGCGCCCGCCGGGCATTGCTCCGCCCACCGGCGTCGCGCCGCCCGGCGCAGGCGCCGTCAGCACGTCCTCGGCCTGCGCCATCGCGGCTTCAGGCGCGCCTGCACGACCCTGCGCAGGGGCCACGGCGTCGGCCTCGTCCGCAGGGAGCGCCGAGACCCGATCCCGCCGAAGATCCGCCGCGTCGGGATCGGACACGTCATGACCGGCCCGACCGCGCCCGGTCTCGGGGAGATCGGCCGCAAGCTCGGCTTCCAGCGCCTGCCGGAAGGCGGCGGTCTCGCGCGGGCCGGGCTCCGGCTCGGGCGTCGGGACGGGCTCTCGCACGATGGTCTGCTCGGTCATGGGACCTCCTCGAGTCAACGCAGCGTCGCCGGCATAGGGATCCCGTCCGCGCCTGCGGACGGTCCCCCCGCGGCGCTCCGCACCAGATCGTCCCGCAGCCGATCCCGCGCAACCGCCGGCCGCGGAAACCCTCGCCGCCCCGCGGGAGCGCCTGTTCTCCGGAGCCGTCCATCGCGGATGCCGATCAGAGCGACTC
>CAXGVP010000318.1:0-5114 GCA_964013055.1 uncultured Albimonas sp. | reverse complement strand
CGGCATCCGCGATGGACGGCTCCGGAGAACAGGCGCTCCGCGGGGGCTGCGGGCGTGGCGCCCGGGCGCGCGGGGCATGCGGGGATCCCTGGAAGGGGCGTCGGGGGCGTGGGCGGGGGTGGCTCCCGGGGGCGTGAGCGCGGGGGCGCTTGCATTGGGGAACGCGCGTTCCAATATCCAGGGCATGAGCGAGACGCCCGCGATATCCCCCCTTCCGGCCTGCTGGCCGGCCGCCTGCGCCGAGCGGCGCTGCGGGCCGGGGCGGCCGCGGGCCTACGATCCCGACTGCGTGCTCGCCGCCCTGACGCAGGTGTTCCGCGAGCAGGGCTACGAGGCGACCAGCGTCGAGGACCTGATCTCGGCCGCCGGGCTCAGCCGGTCCAGCTTCTACAACGCCTATGGCTCCAAGCGGGGCGCGATGCTGGCGGCGCTGCAGCGCTGGTGCGACCGCCACCGGGCCGACCTGCGCGCGCTGGCCCGGCCCGAGGATCCGCCCGCCGCCCGCGCCGGCGCGGTGATCGAGGGGCATTTCGACTGCGAGGTCGCCGCCACCGGCTGCTTCATCGGCGACGCCGCGGCCGAGCTGGGGGCGCGCGACGACGACGTGCTCGCCATCGTCTCCGGCCACCGCGACCGCCTGGTCGAGGACTTCGCCGCCCTCGCCGCCCCCCTGGTGGGGGAGGCCGAGGCCCCCGAACGCGCCCGCGCCGCCTATGCCCTGGCCCTGGGCGCCGGGGTGATGCGCAAGTCGGGCGTCTCCGCCGACGCCGTCGAGAGCCTGCGCCGGGAGGCGCGGAAGCTGCTCGGCGCCTGAGACCGGGCGCCGGCCGGAAACGGCCTGCGTCCAATTCTGGAACAATCAGTCCACAAAGGAAGCCCCCCATGACCCATCCCCTGTTCACCCCGACCCGCCTCGGCGATATCGAGATCGCCAACCGGATCGCCCTGGCCCCGCTGACCCGCAACCGGGCCGACGACGCGACCGGCGTGCCCTCGCCGCTGGCCATCGAGTATTACGCCCAGCGCGCCTCGGGCGGGCTGCTGATCACCGAGGCGAGCCAGATCTCTCCGCGCGGCAAGGGCTATGCGATGACGCCGGGGATCTACACGCCGGCGCAGGTCGAAGGGTGGAAGGCGATCACCTCGGCGGTGCATGAGCGCGGCGGGAAGATCGTGATCCAGCTGTGGCATGTGGGCCGGATCTCGCATTCCGACCTGCTGCCGGGGAACGAGGCGCCGGTGTCGGCCTCGGCCACGCCGGCGGCGGTGAAGACCTTCGTGGCGGACAAGGGCTTCGTCGACGCCTCCGCTCCGCGCGCCCTGCGCACCGACGAGATCCCGGGCGTCGTCGCCGACTACGCCCGCGCGGCGGAGCTGGCGATGGAGGCGGGCTTCGACGGGGTCGAGATCCACGCCGCCAACGGCTACCTGATCGACCAGTTCCTCAAGGACGGGATCAACCGGCGCGACGACGCCTACGGCGGCTCGGTCGAGAACCGGGCGCGGCTGCTGGGCGAGGTGGTGGACGCGGTGACCGGCGCGATCCCGGCGGGGCGGGTGGGCATCCGCCTGTCGCCGTTCTCGGGCGCCAACGACCTGCTGGATTCGGACCCGATGACCACCTTCTCCCACGCCATCGGCACGCACCTGGCGGGCAAGGGCATGGCCTACCTGCACCTGGTCGAGGGCCAGACCGGCGGCCCGCGCGAGCTGGCCGAGGGGCAGTCGATCGCCGAGCTGCGCAAGCTCTTCGACGGGGCCTACATGGCCAACAACGGCTATGACCGGGAGCTGGCGATGAAGGCGGTCGAGAGCGGCGCGGCCGACGTGGTGGCCTTCGGGCGCCCCTACATCGCCAACCCCGACCTGCCCGAGCGGCTTGCGGCGAACGCGCCGCTCAACGAGGGCGACCAGAGCACCTATTACGGCGGCGGGGCCGAGGGCTACACCGACTACCCGACGCTGTCGGAGACGAAGGCGGCCTGAGCTGGCCTGCCTGAAGCGCGGAAGGGCCCGGCGATCGCTCGCCGGGCCCTTCTGCTGCGCGAAGGCCGGGGGGCGTCGCGGCCGCGACGCCGGGGCCTCACTCCATCGCGAGGATCATGTTGCGCACCACCGGGTAGATCTCGTGGTCCCAGCGGCGGCCGTTGAAGACGCCGTAGTGGCCGACGTTGGCCTGCAGGTGGTGGCGCTTGAGATGCGGGCGCAGGGACGAGCACAGGTCGTGCGCGGCCGAGGTCTGGCCCAGCGCGCAGATGTCGTCGCGCCCGCCCTCGACGGTCAGCAGCGCCGTGCGGGTGATCTTCGAGGGGTCGACCGGCTTGCCGCGCCAGGTGAACTCGCCGGTGGCGAGCTGGGCTTTCTGGAAGATCCGGTCGATGGTCTCGATGTAGAACTCTTCCGTCAGGTCGAGAACGGCGAAGTATTCGTCGTAGAAGGTCTTGATCTTCTCGGCCTCGGCGGCTTCGCCGGCCTGGAGGTGGTCGTAGAGCTTCTGGTGGGTCGCCTTGTGGCGCTCCATGTTCATGGCCATGAAGCTGATCAGCTGCACGAAGCCGGGATAGACCCGCCGGCCGCCGCCCTTGTGGCGCCAGGGGACGGTCTGGATCATCCGCTCCTTGAACCAGCTCAGCGTCTTCTCGTTGGCGAGGTCGTTGACCGAGGTCGGGCTCTCGCGCACGTCGATGGGGCCGGCCATCAGGGTCATGGTGCGGGGCGTGCAGTTGTTCTTGCGCTCGGACATGATCGCCACGGCGGCCAGCGTCTGCACGCAGGGCTGGCAGACCGCGAGGACGTGGGCGCCGGGGCCCATCTCCTCGAAGAAGCGGATCAGGTAGTCGATGTAGTCCTCGACCCCGAACTTGCCCTCGCGCATCGGCACGTCGCGGGCGTTGGCCCAGTCGGTGACGTAGACGTCGTGGTCCTGCAGCATGGTCTGCACGGTGCCCGCCAGCAGGGTGGCGAAATGGCCCGACAGGGGGGCCACGATCAGCACCTTGGGCTGCGGCGCGTCCACGTCCTTGGCGAAGCGCAGCAGGTTGCCGAAGGGCAGGGACAGGGCGATTTCCTCGCGCACCGGCACGATGCGGTTGCCGACCTGGACCTCGGTGACGCCCCAGTCGGGGCGGGAATGGGTCAGCTTGAAGCGGGAGAGCATCTCCAGCGTGGCGCCGAGGCGCTTCTGGAGGTCCTCGGCCGTCGCGCCGCCGGTGACGCCGCTCCACACCTGTCCCCAGCGGGCGGCCAGGCGCAGGGGCGCAAGCAGGTCGTCGCTGAACTGGTAGGCTTGGTAGAGCATGGGCGAGACTCCAGACCGCATCCCTGAGGCGAGGAAACGCTAGCGCAACAGCCCGCGGCGTGCGAGACAATTGTGCTGCGCTGCATCATTCTCGGGAGTATGGTGCAGGGGAGCAAGCGTCGCAAGGACGGCGCGGGGCGGCGCGACGCGGGCGCCGCGCAACGATCTGGAGGGATTGCGCCATGGCGAAGGCGACGCTGACCATCTCCTCGAAGAACTACGGCGCGTGGTCCCTGCGCGGCTGGCTGCTGTGCCGGATGGCGGGCCTCGACTTCGAGGAAGTGCCGGTGGACATGGACGACCCCGACCACCGCCAGGAACTGCTGCTGCTGAGCCCCTCGGTGCTGGTGCCGCGCCTGGTCGACGGCGAGGTGACGGTCTGGGACACGCTGGCCATCGCCAACTACCTCAACGAGGAATATCCCGAGGCGCGGCTGCTGCCGGACGGCAAGGCCAAGCGGGCGCACTGCCGGGCGGTGTCGGGCGAGATCCACTCGGGCTTCTACAACCTGCGCTCGGCGCTGCCGATGAACCTCAAGGCGGAGCACAAGAGCTTCAAGATCTTCTCCGGCGCGCGGCCCGACGTGGAGCGGGTGAAGGAGATCTGGACCGAGTGCCTGGACGCCTACGGCGGCCCGTTCCTGTTCGGCCGCCCGACGATGGCGGACGCGATGTGGGCTCCGGTGTGCACCCGTTTCCGCACCTATGCCGTGGCGCTGGAGCCGAAGCTGCAGGCCTATTGCGACACGGTGTTCGCGTGGGACCTGATGAAGGAATGGACCGAGGGCGCGATGGCCGAGCCCGACGAGATCGTCGAGCTGGAAGTCGAGTTCTGAGGCTCTTGCGCGGGCCGGGTCTGCGGGATCCGGCCGTCGCGCCCGGGACGCGGGCGCCCCGGCGCCGCCGCTGCGCGTCGGCGACCGCCCCGCCCTGCGTCCCCGTCGAAGCTGCGGGGCGCGCCTGACCGCCGGCGGAGGCGCTGGAGGCGCCGGGGGCGCGCAGGCGGGTGTCGCGCCTGGGGCGCACAGGCGAGAGCGGCGGCCATGGCCCGCGAGGAAGCGCAGCGCCCGCGGCGCGCGGGGAACGCAGCGCCTGTGGGGCGCAGCCATGCGTGGCGTCGGTGGTCCGGATGTCCCGGGCGGGCGGCGCGCGGAGGGGGCGGCCGCGGGGGCGCGGGCCCTCGGCGGGCCTGCTTGACGCGACCGTCCACGCCCGGGCTTTCCCCACAAATCAACTGGCCTTAATCTGACCCAAACCGCGGGCCGTCTCGAAGCCCGCACCGAGGCCCCGCGCGAGGGCCGCCAGGGGAGGATGAGGGATGAACGCGAAGCGGGTGCTGATCGCGGAAGACGAACCGCACATCGTCGAATCCCTGCGGTTCATCCTCGCCCGCGAAGGCTACGACGTCGACGACGCCGGCGATGGCGAAAGCGCCTGCCGGAGCCTGGCGGCGGAGCGGCCGGACCTGGTGATCCTCGATGTGATGCTGCCGCTGCTGAACGGGTTCGAGGTGCTGCGCCGCCTGCGCGCCGACCCCGCCACCACCGGCCTGCCAGTGATCATGCTGACCGCCAAGGGCCAGGCCCAGGACCGCCGCACGGCCGAGGACATCGGCGCCGACGCCTTCATCACCAAGCCCTTCTCCAACCGCGACGTGGTGGACCATGTGCACCGCCTCATCTCCGGCTGAGCGCGCCCTGCTGCGCGGGGCATGCGATGGGGCGTCGGCACGGCGGCGGCGCGGGCCTCGGGCCGGCCTCGCCCGGGGGCTCGCCGGCCGCGCCTGCGCACGGGGGCCGGCTGGCCGAGCCGGAGC
>CAXGVP010000317.1:0-5128 GCA_964013055.1 uncultured Albimonas sp. | reverse complement strand
GCGAGGCCGAGTTCCTCGACGTCTCCGCCGGCTACACCCAGATGAGCGGCCTGATCGCCAGCTACGACCCCGGCCTGCTGGCCCAGGTCCGCGCCGACCCCCGCCACGCCGAGACCCTGCGCCGGGTCCCCGTGCGCCCCCTCGCCGCGATCCTCGACGCGGCGGAGCGGACGCCCGATTTCGTGTCCCTGGACATCGAGGGGGGCGAGGTGGCGGCCCTCTCGTCCTTCCCCTTCGACCGCCACCCGGTGCGCGTCTGGGCGATCGAGAACAACACCCGCACGCCCGAGATCCGCCGCATCATGGAGGCCGCCGGCCACCGCCTGGTGGAGTTCTGCGGCCAGGACGAGATCTGGCTGAAGGCGTAGGGCGCATTTCAATGCGCCTCTCCGCCGACCCCGCCGCGCGAAGGCGCATTGAAATGCGCCCTACGGGTCGCTGCGGTAGGGCCTGCGGAAGTCGGAGGGGCTGAGCCCGGTCTCCCGCCGGAAGGCGCGCGAGAAATAGGACGGGTCCTCGTAGCCGAGCCGGTAGCCGACCTCGGCCACGTCCATCAGCGTGTAGGCGAGCAGGCGGCGCGCCTCCTGCATCCGCAGGCCTGCGAGGAACGCCGCCGGCGACTGGCCCGCGCGGGTCCGCGTCAGGCGGGTGAGGTGGGTCGCCGAGCAGCCCAGCGCGCGGGCGTAGTCGGCCACCTTCCAGCCCTTCGCCAGGGTCTCGCGCGCCAGGGTCTCGAACGCCTCCATCCGCGCCTCGACCGCGCCCGGCGCGCGGCCCTGCGCGGCGGCCGCGCGCGCCAGCCGCGCCACCAGCGCCAGCGCCAGCGCGCGCAGCAGGGGCGCGCGCAGGGGGGCGGCGGCCCGCCACTCCCCATGCAGCGCCTCAACCGCCGCACGCAGCTCCGCGTTCCCCGGCAGCAGCCGCGGCGCCCGGGCGAAGGCCGCGAGGCCGGGATCGGCCGAGAGCGCGCCCGAGAGCTCCGCCGAGGGGATCGAGATCACATGGCCGCGGGTCCCTTCCGCGAAGCGGAAGCCGTGCACCACCCGCCGCGGCGCCCAGATCGCGCAGGGCGGGGCGAGGGCATGGCGGGCGCCGTCGAGCTCGACCCAGCCCCCGCCCTCGGTGATGAAAAACACCTGTTCCAGCCCCGGATGGCGGTGGGGCGCGATCACCCAGTCATAGCGGTGGGCCCGGTCCCAGATCCCTTCGCAGTGCAGCACATCGGGGAACTCGCGCTCTTCTCCATAGAGCGCGTAGGTGGGAATCGGGGGCGGGGCGGGGGCGCGGTCCATGGTCGAAAAGTGCCGGAATCGCGCCGGGAAATCCATTCGCGCGCTCTCCCCCCGCGCCTAGTTTCTCCCGAAACGTCAGGGAGGGGCCATGCGCACGCAGGTCTGCATCATCGGAGGCGGCCCCTCGGGCCTGCTGCTGTCGCAACTGCTGGCCGGGCGGGGCGTCGCCTCGGTGGTGCTCGAGCGGCGCACGCGGGCGCATGTGCTCTCGCGGATCCGGGCCGGCGTGCTCGAGCGGGGCATGGCCGACCTGCTGCGCGAGGCCGGCGTCGGCGCGCGGATGGAGGCCGAGGGCTATGTCCACGACGGGGCCGTGATCTCCTGCGACGAGCGGCGCCTGCGCATCGACTTCGCCCGCCTCGCCGACGCCCACGTCCTCGTCTACGGCCAGACCGAGCTGACCCGCGATCTCTACGAGGCGCGGGAGGCGCAGGGCGCCGACCTGCGCTTCGACTGCGAGGGCGCGACGATCCACGGGGCCGACGGCGACGCCCCGTTCGTGACCTATATGCAGGGCGGAACCGAACACCGCGTCGACTGCGACTTCATCGCCGGCTGCGACGGGTTCCACGGCGTCTCGCGCGAGACGATTCCCGCGACCGTCCGTCGGGAGTTCGAGAAGGTCTATCCCTTCGGCTGGCTCGGCATCCTCTCGGAGACCCCTCCGGTGCATGAGGAGCTGATCTACGCCTCCTCCGACCGCGGCTTCGCGCTCTGCTCGATGCGCAACGCGAAGCTCGCGCGCTACTACGTCCAGGCGCCGATGACCGACCGCATCGAGGCGTGGAGCGATCAGGCCTTCTGGGACGAGCTGCGCCGCCGCCTGCCGGCCGAAGTGGCGGAGACCCTGGTCACCGGCCCGTCGATCGAGAAAAGCCTCGCCCCCCTGCGCTCCTTCGTGTGCGAGCCGATGCGCTGGGGGCGGCTGTTCCTGGTGGGGGACGCGGCCCATATCGTGCCGCCGACCGGGGCCAAGGGGCTCAACACCGCGGCCTCCGACGTGCGCTACCTGTTCGACGGGCTCGCGGCCTTCTATGCGGACCGGGAGGACGAGGGGCTCGAGCGCTACTCCGAGAAGGCGCTGGCCCGCGTCTGGAAGGCCGAGCGGTTCAGCTGGTGGATGACCACGCTGCTGCATCGCTTCCCCGACCAGTCGCCGTTCGAGCGGCGCATGCAGCAGGCCGATTTCGCCTTCCTGGCCGAGAACGAGTCCGCCCAGGCGGCGCTGGCGCAGAACTACGTCGGCCTGCCGTATTGAGCGGGCGCGCAGGGCGCATCGGAAAGCGTCCTGCAGGCTCCGGGCGCCCGCCCACGGCGATGTGAACGGAGGCGGGCCGCGCTGCGCCCGGGGGCGCCCGGTCATGCCGCGGCCCGCCGCCTTGCATCGGCGCCGCCCGCGGCTATAGTCCGCGCGGCCTCGCGGGGCGGGGAAAGCCTCCCTATATGCACCCGCGCAACGCAGCTACGCGCCACATAACGAGGAGGCGGCATGTTCATCACCCCGGCCTACGCCCAGACGGCCGCAGGCGATCCGATGGGGGCCTTCGGCTCCTTCATCCCGCTGATCCTGATCTTCGCGATCTTCTATTTCCTGATGATCCGCCCCCAGCAGAAGCGCGCCAAGGAGCACAAGAAGATGCTCGAGGCCCTGCGCCGCGGCGATCAGGTGATCACGGCGGGCGGCCTGATGGGCAAGGTCACGCGGGTGAAAGAGGGCGAGGACGAGATCGAGGTCGAACTCGCCGAGGGCGTCAAGGTCCGCGTCGTGCGCGGCACCATCGCCCAGGTCGTCTCCAGGACCGAGCCGGTCAAGGACGCCTGATCCTCTCGAGGACCTGAAAGGCAGGGGGGGCGCATGCTCCAGTTTCCCGCGTGGAAGATGGCGACGGTGATCCTCGTCTGCCTGGCGGGCGTCGTGTTCTCGGCGCCCAACCTCTTTTACTCGACCGTCGAGCAGGCGAACGACGCCCGCTCGGCGATCGAGGCCGGCCGGGACGATCCGGGCCTCCAGGAGCAGGCCGAGGCCTGGCCCTCCTGGGCGCCCGCCGACCTGGTGAACCTCGGGCTGGACCTGCGCGGCGGCGCGCATCTGCTGGTCGAGGTGCATGTCGCCGACGTCTACAAGGAGCGGATGAACGCGCTCTGGCCCGAGGCCCGCGGCGCCCTGCGCGACCGCCGGGACGAGGTCGGCGCCTTCCGCCGGGTGGGCGATCGCCCCGACGCGCTGGAGATCCGGCTCGACGACGCCGCCGGCGCCGACGCGGCCGCCGAGGTGCTGCGCGGGCTGGCCCAGCCGGTCAACGCCGGCCTGCTGGGCGGCGGCGGGCCGGACCTGAGCGTCTCGACCGACGGCGCGCTGGTCGTCGCCGAGCTGACCGAGCAGGCCAAGGTCGCCATCGACGACCGCACCATGGCCCAGAGCCTCGAGATCGTGCGCCGCCGCATCGACGAGACCGGCACCCGCGAGCCGACCATCCAGCGCCAGGGCGACGACCGGATCCTGGTGCAGGTCCCCGGCGTCGGCTCGGCCGAGGAGGTGATGGCGATCATCGGCACCACCGCCAAGCTGACCTTCCACATGGTCGAGGGCACCACCCAGGACGCCGACGCGACCCCGCCCCCGGGCCAGATCAAGCTGCCCGACGCCGAGCTGCCGGGCGTGTTCTACCTGCTGGAAGAGGCCGCCCTGATCGCCGGCGACCGGCTGACCGACGCCCAGCCCGGCTTCGACAGCCGCTCCGGCCAGCCGGTGGTGAACTTCCGCTTCGACGCCGCCGGCGCCCGCCGCTTCGGCGAGGTCACCGCCGCCAATGTCGGCCGGCCCTTCGCCGTGGTGCTCGACGGCGCGGTGATCACCGCGCCCTCGATCCGCGAGGCGATCACCGGCGGCTCCGGCCAGATCTCCGGCTCCTTCACCGTCGAGACGGCGAGCCAGCTCGCCATCCTGCTGCGCGCCGGCGCGCTGCCCGCCGAGATCACGGTGCTGGAGCAGCGCACGGTGGGCCCCGACCTCGGCGCCGACTCGATCGCGGCGGGCGAGATCGCGGTGGTCGTGGCCTTCGCCGCCGTGCTGATCTTCATGTTCGTCAGCTACGGCCTGTTCGGCTTCTTCGCCAACATCGCGCTGCTGCTCAACGTGGCGATGCTGATGGCGCTGCTGAGCCTGATCGGCGCCACGCTGACCCTGCCGGGCATCGCGGGCATCGTCTTGACCATCGGCATGGCGGTCGACGCCAACGTGCTGATCTTCGAGCGCATCCGCGAGGAGCTCAAGACCGCCCGCGGCCCCGCGCGGGCCATCGAGGCCGGCTACGCCCGCGCCTTCACCTCGATCGTGGACGCCAACGTGACGACGCTGATCGCGGCCTCGATCCTGTTCTTCATGGGCTCCGGCCCGGTGAAGGGCTTCGCGGTGACGCTGGCCATCGGCATCGTCACCTCGGTGTTCTCGGCCACCCTGGTCACCCGCCTGATGGTCGCCGCCTGGTTCGACCGGGCGCGGCCCAAGACGCTCAAGGTCTGAGGAGGGGACGATGCGCCTCAAGCTGGTTCCCGAGGAGACGTCCTTCGACTTCATGTCGCTGGGCAAATACGCCGCCGGGCTGTCCATCGCGGGCATCCTCGCCTCGATCGCGCTGGTCGTGGTGATGGGTCTGAACTTCGGCATCGACTTCCGCGGCGGCACGATGATCGAGGCCCGCACGCAAGGGCCGGCCGACATCGGCGCGATCCGCGCCACCGCCTCCGACCTCGGTTATGGCGAGGTGCAGGTGCAGGAGTTCGGCGCCCCCACCGACGTGATGCTGCGCATCGGCACGGTGGACGGCGACGGCGAC
>CAXGVP010000316.1:0-5136 GCA_964013055.1 uncultured Albimonas sp. | reverse complement strand
GGCGCCGACCGGCTGATCGGCCGGGGCGGCGACGACGACCTGCGCGGCGGCGGCGGCGGCGACGTGGCGCTGGGCGGCCCGGGTCGCGACGCGCTGCGCGGCGACGCCGGCTCGGACCTGCTGAAGGGCGCGGCGGGCGCGGACATGCTCTCGGGCGGCGGCGGTCGCGACCGGCTGCTGGGCGGGCGCGACGCCGACCTGCTGCGCGGCGGCGGCGGGCGCGACCGCTTCGAGCTCTCCCGCGGGGACGGCGCCGACACGATCCTCGACTGGCAGGACGGCAAGGACCGCATCGTCATCGCCTCCGGCGCGGGGTCGTTCGACGCGCTCGAGATCTCCCGCACGCCCGCCGGCGCCGTCGTCGCCTATGGCCGCGAGGGCGACCGGCTGACCCTGCAGGGCGTGGCCCCCTCCGACCTCGACGCCTCCGACTTCCTGTTCGGCTAGCGCCCGCGTCCGCCGCCGCTTCCGGCGGTCTCGGCCGCCGCCTCGGCCGGCAATCGAGCCTGCCGGTCAGCCGGCGCCCGGGGCTGTCTGCTCGGCCGGCGCCCGGGCCGCCTGTTCGCCCGGCGTCCCTGTCCTCCGCTGCGACCGGCGCCCTGATCCCCCCCTTTGCCCGAGGCTTCGGGGCGGTCCGCTCCTCCGGCCCCCTGCGTCTTTTCCTTCGACCGGCGCCCGGTCTCCCCGGCTTTGCACTTGCCATACATACCAACCAGTCGGTATCTATGAGTCGTCCGACAGGAGCGCCCCATGACCGACGCCCCCCGCCCCCCTCGCATCCGCCGCGGCGACGCCCGCCCGGCGTTGCTGGACGCCGCGCTGGCGGTGGTCCGGGCGCAGGGCTACGCGGGGACCTCGGTCGACGACCTCTGCCGCGCGGCCGGGGTCACCAAGGGCGCGTTCTTCCACCACTTTCCCTCCAAGGAGGCGCTGGCCATCGCCGCCGCAGACCACTTCGGCCGCCGCGCCGACGGGCTCTTCGCCGACGCCCCGTTCCGCGCCCACCCCCGCGCCGCCGACCGCGTGCTGGGCTACGTCGCGCTCCGCTGCGCGCTCATGCAGGGCCCGATCGAGACCTGGAGCTGCTACGCCGGAACCCTGGCGCAGGAGGTCTGGGCCTCCCATCCCGCAATCCGCGAGGCCGCCGCGGCCGAGATCCTGGGACACGCCGCGCGCCTCGAACCCGATTTCGCCGACGCGCTCGCCGACGCCGGCCACGACCCGGCCGAGGCCGCGTCCCTCTCGCGCCACGTCCAGGCCGTCCTGCAGGGCGCCTTCGTCCTCGCCAAGGCCGCCGGCGACGCGGCCCCCGCGCGCGAAAGCGCCGCCCACCTGCTCGCCTATCTCGCCGGCCGCTTCGGGACCCCCGTCCCGCAGATCCCTCCGGCGCCGTTCCAGGGAGGACCCCGATGACCCCGGCCCCCACCGCCCCATTCGCCTGCCCCTCCGCCTGCCCCTCCGTCTGCAAGGACGCCGCCTGATGCCCGAGATCCTCGAGGTCGCCCCCTCCTCCCCGCGCGAGCTGGCGATCCGCCGCCGCCTCGCCGCCCCCCGCGCCGCGGTCTGGCGCTGCTGGACCGAGCCCGCGCTGCTCGAGCCCTGGTTCTGTCCGCGGCCCTGGCGGGTCACCGACGTCTCCCTCGACGTCCGGCCCGGCGGCGCCTCCTCGATGATCATGCGCGGCCCCGACGGCGAGGCGTTTCCCAACGACGGCGTCTACCTGGAGGTGGTTCCTCATACGCGGCTGGTGTTCACAGACGCCTTCCGCGCGGGCTGGGAGATCGTCGACTCCCCGCTCTTCGTGGGCCTGATCGAGCTCGAGGACGACGGCGCCGGCGGCACGCTCTACACCGCCCGTGCGCGCCACTTCACCGAAGAGGGCAAGGCCCGACACGAGGCGATGGGGTTTCATGACGGCTGGGGCGCCGCTGCCGCACAGCTTGAGGAATTCGCCGCAACCCTCTGATCCGGAGCTATTTCCCTGCCAGACCTTCGCGCCTGACCGGCGCGCGGCGTGGTCCCCGGCCTGCCGACCCTGACCCCCGAGCTGAAGATCGCCCGGCAACCTGCTGACCCGGCAGGCGCGCCTTGACGCCGCCCGCCGCCTCCGCTCCTTCTGGGGCGGTGAGGCGAGGAGACCCGATGACGGACGTGTTCGACGCGGCGACGCGCTCGCGGACCATGGCGGCGGTGAAGGGGCGCGACACCTCGCCCGAGCTGCGGTTGAGAAAAGCCATGCATGCCATGGGCTTGCGGCACCGGGTGGATGTGCGCGCGCTGCCCGGCAGTCCCGACCTGGTCTATCCCCGCTTCCGCGCCGCGGTCTTCGTGCACGGCTGCTTCTGGCACCGCCACCCCGGCTGCCCGCGCGCCACCACGCCCGCCACCCGCACCGACTACTGGCTGCCGAAGTTCGCGCGCAACGTCGCCCGAGACGCCCGCGCGCTGGCCGAGCTGCAGGCGCTCGGCTGGCGCACCGCGGTGGTCTGGGAATGCGCCCTGACCGTGCGCCGCGCCCCCGCCACGGCCGAGGCGCTGGCCGCCTGGCTGCCCACGCAGGCCCCCGCGCTGGAGCTGCCCTGATCCCTCAACGCAGCCCCGCAAACCCCTGTCAGGTCTGCGTCAATGTTCGGCGCACGGCGTCCCGCCAGCCCTCGATCTTCCGCAGGCGGTCGGCGTCGGGCATCTTCGGCTCGAACCGGCGATCCAGCTTCCAGCTGTCCGCGAACGCCTCCATCCCCGGCCAGACCCCGGACTTGGAGCCCGCCAGCCACGCCGCCCCCAGCGCCGTGGTCTCCAGGATCTTCGGGCGGTCCACCGGCGCGTCCAGCATGTCGGCGAGGAACTGCAGCGCCCAGTCCGAGGCGGTCATCCCCCCGTCGACCCGCAGCACCGTGTCCGCCTCGCCCTCCGGCCAGTCGCGGCGCATCGCCTCCAGCAGGTCCAGCGTCTGGTAGCCCACGCTCTCCAGCGCCGCCTTGGCCAGCTCCGCCGGTCCCGTCGCCCGGGTCAGCCCGTGGATCGCGCCGCGCGCATCCGGGTCCCACCAGGGCGCGCCGAGCCCGGCGAAGGCCGGCACCAGGTAGACCTCCTGATGGGGGTCCGCCGCCTCGGCCAGGGCTTGCGTTTCAGAGGCATGGCGGATGATCTTCAACCCGTCCCGCAGCCATTGCACCACCGCCCCCGCGATGAAGATCGAGCCCTCCAGCGCATAGGTGGTCTTGCCGTCGATGCGGTAGGCGATGGTGGACAGCAGGCGGTTCTCCGACAGCACCGCCCGCTCGCCGGTGTTGAGCAGCGCGAAGCAGCCCGTGCCGTAGGTCGACTTCAGCATCCCCGGCCGGAAGCAGGCCTGGCCCAGGGTCGCCGCCTGCTGGTCCCCCGCCACCCCGCGGATCGGGATCGGAGCGCCGAAAAGGTCCGCCCGCGCCATCCCGAAATCGGCATTCGAATCAAGGACCTCCGGCAGCAGGCTCTCAGGGATCCTCAACAGGCGCAGCATCTCCGGATCCCAGCGCTGCTCATGGATGTTGTAGAGCAGCGTGCGCGAGGCGTTGGTGGCGTCGGTGGCATGCACCTCGCCGCCGGTGAGGTTCCAGATCAGCCAGCTGTCGACGGTGCCGAAGGCGAGCTCCCCCGCCTCCGCCCTGGCCCGCAGCCCGTCCTGGTCGAGCATCCACGACAGCTTCGTCCCCGAGAAATACGGGTCCAGCAGCAGGCCGGTGCGCTCGCGCGCCATCTGCTCGTGGCCCTGCTCCTTGAGCTCGTGGGTCATCTCGGCGGTGCGCCGGTCCTGCCAGACGATCGCCGGAGCGACCGCGCGGCCGGTCGAGCGGTCCCACAGCACCACCGTCTCGCGCTGGTTGGTGATGCCGATGGCCGCGATCTCGCCCGCGCGCACGCCCGCGCGCTCCATCGCCTCGCGGCAGGTGGCGGCGGTGGTCGACCACAGGTCCGAGGGGTCGTGCTCGACCCAGCCCGAACGCGGGAAATGCTGGCGGAACTCCTCCTGCCCGGCGGCGACCACGGCGCGGTCCTCCCCGAACAGGATCGCCCGCGTCGAAGTGGTTCCCTGGTCGATGGCCAGAACGTAGCCCATCCGCGCCTCCCTGCTTTTTCTCGCAGGGAAGACTTGCAGCCGATCCGCCCCCGGGCAACCCCCGCAGGGCTATGCGCCGCGCCGACGCCGCATCGCCAGCCCCAGCGCCGCCGCCGCCCCCAGCATCAGCCCCGAGGCCGGCAGCGGCACCGAACTCGATGGCGGCTGGCCCAGGTCCCAGACCCGCAGCCGGCTGCCCGACGCGATCCAGTCGTAGTGATAGAGCCGCCCGTCCGCATAGGTCAGCCCCGCCGTCAGCCCGTCGAGGCCCAGCGCGAAGCTCTCCACCTCCACCCCGGTCGAGAGGTCGAAGCGGCGGATCGTGGCCGAGGCGGAATAATCCAGCGTCCACAAGGCGTTGTTGTCGAGATCCACGGCAAGGTCGCCGATCCCCGCGGCCGTCTCCAGCGTCAGCACCCGGTCGATCACGTCCGGCGTCGCCAGCGAGGAGATGCGCACCGTCTCCAGCGTGCCCCAGGTGTAGACCGCCCCCGTCGTCGGCTCGGTGCGATAGAGCCGCCCGGCGCGCACGTCGATCGGATAGCCGCCCACCGCCGCGATCTCGGCCGAGACCTGCTCGGTCGTCCCCCCCGCCTTGGGCACGCGCCACAGGTCGGGCTGCAACGAATTCCCGGTGTAGTCGGCGTAATAGTAATGCGTGGCCGTCGCGCCCGCGGCGGTGGCGTTGACCTTGGTCGCGGGCCCCGTGTCGAGGATCGTCCCCGTCAGGTCGGTCGCGTAGATCCGCTGGCTGGACTGCTGCACGAACAGCAGCCGCCCCGCGAACGGGTCGTAGCCCAGCCCCTGGGGGTGGAAGTTGGTGAAGCCCGAGGACAGCCGCGCCTCGAGCGCGTAGTCCCCCACCGGATCCAGCGTCAGCGCCTGCGCGCCTCCGGCCGCGGCGACGCCCACGGCCCAGGCCGCCAGCCCGCGCGCGAAAAGCCACGGTCCCATCCGCTCCACCCCTTGCCATCGCCCCGGCGCGGCGACCCTCCCAGCCGGGTCGCCGCGTGCCTCCATCGCGAAAGCCTCTCCCG
>CAXGVP010000315.1:0-5164 GCA_964013055.1 uncultured Albimonas sp. | reverse complement strand
TCACCAACCCGCTCGACGCGATGGTCTGGGCGCTGCAGAAGTTCTCGGGCCTGCCCAAGGAGAAGGTCGTCGGCATGGCCGGCGTGCTGGACAGCGCGCGGTTCCGCTACTTCCTGGCCGAGGAGTTCGGGGTGTCCGTGAAGGACGTCACCGCCTTCGTGCTGGGCGGCCACGGCGACACCATGGTGCCGCTGACCCGCTACTCCACCGTCGGCGGCATCCCGCTGCCGGACCTGGTGAAGATGGGCTGGACCACGCAGGAGAAGCTGGACGCCATCGTGCAGCGCACCCGCGACGGCGGCGCCGAGATCGTGGGCCTGCTGAAGACCGGCTCGGCCTTCTACGCCCCCGCCGCCTCGGCGATCGCCATGGCCGAGAGCTACCTCAAGGACCAGAAGCGCGTCCTGCCCTGCGCGGCCTATGTCGAGGGCGCCTACGGCCTCGACGGCTTCTATGTCGGCGTCCCGACCGTGATCGGCGACAAGGGCATCGAGAAGGTCGTCGAGATCGAGCTCGACAAGTCCGAGAAGGCGATGCTCGACAAGTCGATCGACGCCGTGAAGGGCCTGGTCGAGGCCTGCAAGGGCATCGACGGCTCGCTGGCCTGATCGCCGGACGACCTCTGAAAGCGCCCCCGCCCGGGACACCGGGCGGGGGCGTTCGCGTTTGAGGGGGTCAGTCGCCCAGCGTCCGGCTCTCGCGCGCGATCGACCATTCGATCAGCGTCCGCCACAGCTGCTCGGCCAGCGCCTCGTCCAGGCCGCGCGCGGCGGCCGCGGCGCGGACCCTGGCGATCACCTCCTCGACGCGCGCATCGATGCGCGCGGGCAGGCCCTCGGCGGTCTTGAGCTCCACGGCGCGGTCGATGTAGCCGCTGCGCACGGCCAGCAGATCGACCAGGGCGGCGTCGAGCGCGTCGATCTCGACCCGCAGCTCGCTCATCGAGCGGCAGTCTTGCGGCGGGCGCAGCGTCATCGGCGGTATCCTTCCTGGTGGTGCGGTTCTCGGCGGCCCGGTTGCAGCCGCTCCGGCCGCGCGGGGCAATGCGTCGGATGACCACCGCCGCGCAGCCTCGCGCTTGCCTCCCGCCCCCCCTTGCGCTACCCGAAGGCAGCCGTACGAGGAGCGCCAGCCGATGGACAAGTTCACCAAGCTCGAGGGCGTCGCCGCGCCCCTGCCGATCGTCAATGTCGACACCGACATGATCATCCCCAAGCAGTACCTCAAGACCATCAAGCGCACGGGCCTGGGCAAGGGCCTCTTCGACGAGATGCGCTACAACACGGACCGGTCCGAGAACCCGGACTTCGTGCTCAACAAGCCGGCCTACCGCAACGCCCAGATCCTGGTGGCGGGCGAGAACTTCGGCTGCGGCTCCTCGCGCGAGCATGCGCCCTGGGCGCTGCTCGACTTCGGCATCCGCTGCGTGATCGCGCCCTCCTTCGCCGACATCTTCTTCAACAACTGCTTCAAGAACGGGATCCTCCCGATCGTGCTGCCGCAGGAAGAGGTCGACAAGCTGATGGACGACGCCCAGCGCGGCGCCAACGCCGTGCTGACCGTCGACCTCGAGAACCAGGTGATCAACGGCCCCGACGGCGGCGAGATCGCCTTCGAGGTCGACCCGTTCCGCAAGCGCTGCCTGCTGGAAGGTCTCGACGACATCGGCCTGACCATGGAGAAGGCGTCGAACATCGACGCGTTCGAGGCGCGCGCCCGCGCGGCCCAGCCCTGGCTCGCCGCCGGCTGAAGCGCCTGGTCAGGCGCCTGGGCGAGGCGGGCGGGATCACCTGGCCCCGCCTCTCCCCGGGACAGGTGCGCGACGCCGGCCTGCGCGCGGTGCTGGCCGCGGCCATCGCGGCCCTGCCCGCGCTGGTGCTGACCACCGGCCCCGGCGGGGGCGACTCGCGCACCGCCGGGCTGGTGCTGGCGGCGGCCGCCGGCCTCTATGTCCTGGTCGAATACGGGGCCCGCACCCCGGCGCTGATCGACTTCCGCTTCGCCCCCCCGGTCAATCGCCTGCGCTTCGCGCTGGCCTCGCTGACCCTGCTGGCGACCACCGCCTGCGTGGCGGCGGCGCATGAGCCGGGGCCGCACTCGGCCACCTTCGCGGCCTTCGGGGCGGCGATGGACTTTCCGTTCAGCCCGGTCGGCATGGCCGCCGACATCTTCACCCGCGCCTCGGCCCCCGCCCCCGACCCGGCGGTGGAATACGCCGCCGCCACCGCCTTCTGCGTGGCGCTGGCCTGCCTGGCCGCCTTCGGGTCGGCGATCTGGTTCGGCGGCTGGCCGCGGGCGGGCGAGCGGATGAACCTGCTGGTCAACCTGCCCACCTTCGACGTCGACGCCGGCGGCCGCGGCGCCGCGCGGCTGCGCCTGCTGGGCGCGCAGGTGCTGATCACCGCCGCGGGGACCCTGTTCGCGATGCTGGTGGTGGGCGGCTTCGCCGTCGCCCTGCTGGCCCCGGGGGTCGAGATCTCGCCCCTCGCGCTGGTCTGGTCCGCGACCCTGTGGGCCGCCGCCCCGGGCGCCATGGCGCTGCGCGGCGTGGCGATCCTGAAGCTCGCCAGCCGGCTGAGCCGCGACGGCGGCCTCGGGCCGGACCGCCGGGCGTGAGCGCGCGCGCCGCCCTGCTGGCGGCCGCGCTGGCGCTCGCCGCCCCCAGCGCCTCCGCCGAGGCCTGGCCGCCGGCGCCCGAACCCGGCGCGATCCGGGTGGCGACCTTCAACACCTCGCTCAGCCGCGGCGGCGCCGGCCTCGCCTGGAAGGCCATCGCCGAGGCGCGCGACCAGGCCCGGGCCGTGGCCGCCATCGTCCGCGCCGTGCGCCCCGACGTGCTGCTGGTGCAGGAGCTCGACCACGATCCCGACGGCCTCGCGCTCGCCGCCCTGGCCGAGCTGCTGGCGCAGGAGGGCGAGGACGGCGCCCCCGGCCTCGACTATCCCCACCGCTTCACCGCGCCGCCCAACACCGGCGTGCCCAGCGGCCTCGACCTCGACGGCGACGGCCAGGCGCGCGGCCCCGACGACGCCTTCGGCTGGGGCGCCTTCGCCGGGCAGTACGGGATGGGCGTGCTGTCGCGGCTGCCGCTGGGGCCGGCCCGCACCTTCCGCCGCCAGCCCTGGGCGGCGATGCCCGGCGCCCTGCTGCCGGCCGAGCACTTCGGCCCGCAGGCCGCCCCCGTCCTGCGCCTGTCCTCCAAGTCGCACTGGGACCTGCCGGCGATCCTGCCCGACGGCCGCCGGCTGCACCTGCTGGCCAGCCACCCCACCCCGCCGGTCTTCGACGGCCCCGAGGACCGCAACGGCCGCCGCAACCACGACGAGATCCGGTTCTGGGCCGACTATCTCTCGGGCGAGGGCTGGATGGTCGACGACGCGGGCCGCAAGGGCGCGCTGCCCGAGCGCGCCTCGGCGGTGGTGCTGGGCGACCTCAACGCCGATCCGCTCGACGGCGACGGGCTGCATGCGGGGATCCGGGCGCTGCTCGACCACCCGCGGCTGCAGGATCCCGCGCCCCGCAGCCCCGGCGGGGCGGCCGCCGCAAAGGCCCAGGGCGGCGCCAACGTCGGCCAGTTCGGGGACCCCGCGCTCGACACCGCCGACTGGCGCGACGACCGCGGGCCGGGAAACCTGCGGGTGGACTTCATCCTGCCGACCCGCGACCTCTCGGTCGTCGGCGCCGGCGTGTTCTGGCCCGCCCCGGACGATCCCCGGTCGGCCTGGGTGGCGGGCGGGCGCCGCCCGGCCTCCTCCGATCACCGGCTGGTCTGGGCGGACCTGCGCTGAGCGCCCGGCTCAGCCCTTGCGCCCCACCTTCTTCAGCGCCGCCGAGAACGCCAGGCACGGCGCCCCGTTCGCCGTCAGCATCCCCCGCACGAACACCAGCGAGCGGCCGGCCCGCGTCACCTCGCCCGTGGCCCGCACCACGTCGCCCTCGTTGGCCGAGCCCAGGAACTCGGCGTTGAAGGTGGCGGTGACGGCGCCGGCGGCGTCGCGCAGATGCTCCTGGGCGAAGTGGAACAGGGCGTGGTCGGCGAAGGTCATCAGCACCCCGCCATGCACCATCCCCAGCCCGTTGAGATGCCGCCGGTCGACCTTGAAGGCGCACTCGATCGAGCCGTCGGGCAGCCGGCGCGAATGGAACGGGCCGCAGTGGTTATGCTCGAACGTGTCGCGCGGCAGGATCTTCCAGCCGGCGAACTCGCCCTCGGTCACGGTCTGCAGCCCCGGCCGCTCCGTCGGTTTCGCCTGCTCGGCGCTCATCGCGCGTCCTCCCGTCTCGATCACCCTGCCAGTCGGCAGGTAGACCGAAATCCGGGCGGAAGGCCAGAGGCGCCGGCGCCCCGCGCCAGCCCAGCAGGCCCGGCGCGCCCGTAGCAGCGGCAGGGCGGCGGGAACCGGGGCCGGGGTCGCGGCGTCCGCGACGCCGCGCAACACGCAGGCCCCGCCCTCACTGGCCGACGCGGCGCCTGCGCCGTTGCAGGCGCCCGCCGCGATCCGGTCGTCGGAGATTGCGACGGAATGGTCGCACCGGTCGCCGCGGGCCCGTCCGAGGCGGTCCGCTTCCCGACGAACTGGACCTCGAGCGCCGGCGCCGCGGGCGCGAGACGCAGGCAGGACGCGCCCCCCTGCCCCGCAAGCGAGACGGTCGACATGGCGGGACCCGAACCGAGCCGGCGGGGGAAACGACCTGGACCGCCCACTGCCGGGCGCCGGGCAGCCGGAGCGTTCCGCAACGCCCGGCGGACGCCCGATCCCCTGCCCGACCCTTCCGCCGCATGGCAGGACGCCGCGAGGGGGCCGGGCCCGCCGCGGCGGGCGTTCAGCCCGCCCGCGTCTCCTCCGTCGTCGGCTTCGGGCCGCCGGTGGCGAGGTCGCCCAGCGAGCGGGCCACCAGGTTGCGGGCCCTGGGCGCCGGCAGGGCGGCGAAGGGAAGGGGGCGGCAGACCTCGATGGCCGCGACGCCGACGCGGGCGGTGAGGGCGCCGTTGACCAGACCCTCGCCGAAGCGGCGGGAGAGCTTGGCGAGGATGCCGCCGCCGAGGACGGGGCCCAGCAGGTCGTCGCCGGCGGCGACCGCGCCGGTGGCGACCAGGTGGGCGGCCACCGCGCGGGACAGCCGCCAGGCGCCCAGCGCGGCGCCGCGGCCGCCGCCCCCGCCG
>CAXGVP010000314.1:0-5179 GCA_964013055.1 uncultured Albimonas sp. | reverse complement strand
TCGGCGGCGGCCGCGGGCGCGGCGTCGCCCGAGGCGAAGGGCGCGACCGCTTTCGCGAACAGCTCCAGCTCCTGCACCAGGGGCGCGAGGCGGATGCGGGCGAAATCCTCGGTCGAGGCGAAGAACCCCTCCAGCCGCCGCAGGATCTCGACCGAGGCGCGCAGGGCCGCCAGCACCTCGGCCACCTCGCCCTGCGCCTCGCGCCGGGCGATCATCTGGCGGATCTCGTCGACGCCGGCGACGGGCTCGTCCTCGGCGGGGCGGCGGCGGCGGGTCTCCTCGTGCAGGCCGGCGGCGTGCCACATCCGGCGCAGGGTCACCGCGCCGTCCAGCCCGCGGGCGTCGAAGATCACCGCCCATTCCAGCGGGTTGGCGAGCGAGCGGTCGCGCAGCGGCGTCAACGAGCGCATCCGCAGCGCCTTCGCCCCGGGGTCGTCCGGCGGGCCGGGGGGCAGGGTCGACCAGCCCTCGCGCACCGTGCGCTCGAGCAGGTCGAGGCCCGCATGCAGCCCCAGCGCGCCGTCGCACCAGGCGCTGGCCTCGGCGAAGCGGACCAGCAGGCGCAGGTCGCGGGTCCGCTCGAGCTGGTCGAGCATGGTCTCGCGCCGCTCGGAATAGGTGGAGACGGCCCGTCCGAGGTCGAACCCCTCCGGCTGCGCGGCGCGCACCGGCAGTTCGAGCGTCATCGCGATCTCGTCGGGCAGGGGCCCGCCGAAGGGAGCGTCGCCCCCGCCGGGCGGCGCGCGCAGCGCGTCGTCCAGCTCCAGGGTCGGAGCGGCGGAGGCGCCTTCAGGGTAGCCGGCCTCGCTCATCGCCTGCGCCTCATGCGTCGTCCCTCACGCGCCGCCGGGCGCGCGGGCGCCGTCGCCGAACAGGACGAAGGGCGCCCAAAGGATCGGGTGCGACATCTCCGGACGCGCGCGCAGCTGCGCCTGGGCGGCGCGCAGGGCGGCGTCGATCGGCTGGCCGGCCTCGACCGCCTCGAAGAAGGCGGGCAGCATCTCGGCCGCGGCCGCGTCGTCCACCTCCCAGTGCGAGGCGAGGACCGATCGCGACCCGGCCGCGAGGAAGGCCCGCGTCAGGCCCGAGAGCACCTCGCCGGCGGCGGTTTCCGACAGCGGGTCGGTGGACTGGCAGGCCGACAGCACCACCAGCTCGGCGTCGAGGCGCAGGTTGCGGATCTCCGAGCTCTCCAGCAGCCCGTCCTGGTCGGGACCCAGCTCGAGGCTGGAGGCGGCCAGCGCCGGCTGGAAGCAGTCGGCGTTGGGCCACAGCAGCCCGTGGGTTGCGAACAGCAGCATCCGGTAGTCGGCGAGCGAGCCGTCGGCGGACATGCTCTTGACCCGCGCTTCGGTGAAGGCCTCGCCCTCCACGATCTCGGCGCGGGGGCCGATGATCTCGGAGATCCGGCGCAGCTCCAGCTCGGTCCCCGGCAGCGGCGGCATCGAGCGGATCGCGTCCACCTCGGGCCCGCAGGCCCGGCGGCGCACGCCGTCGATGCCGGCGGCGGGGTCGGCGCCGGGGCGGAAGTCGCCGAAGCCGATGAACGGCCGCCCGGCCGCCGAGGCGCCGGCGGCGTCGCGCAGGTCCACCAGGCTGCGCGGCGAGGGCAGGTAGCTGATCGGGGTCTTCGCCCCCAGCCAGGCCAGCCCCGAATAGTCGCCCGCCGCCGTCGCCGCGGCGAGCGGCGTGGGATCCTCGGTCACCAGCACCTCGAACGGCAGCCCCTGCAGCGCGCCGGTCGGCGAGACGTAGAGGCGCGAGACCGAGGCCAGCTCCGCCTCGATCGGCGTCAGCAGCATGTTGTAGAGCAGCCAGGAGGTGTCGACCGCGAAGCCGCCGATGCGCCCGTCGGGCCGGTAGCTGACGGAATCGCGCACCAGCCGGGTGATCTGGCCGACGGCGTCGCCGCCCACGATCAGGCTCTCGAGCACGATGTCGTCCGAGGTGATCAGCAGCACCACGCTGCGCGGCTCCCCGATCAGGGGCAGCAGCACCGCCTCGCCGGGCGCCAGGGCCGCCTGCAGGCGGTCGAGCGTCACCGGCGTCTCGATGGCCGCGCGATACTCGGGCGCCACGTCGTCGCGACGCGCGCGCAGGCGGGTCTCGTCGCGCTGCGCCGAGGCGAGCTGGGTCTCGAGCGACTCGCGCTCGAACGCCTCGAGATCGCGGCGGGAGAGGGCGGCGGTCAGCAGCTGCACGTCCTCCTGCGCGCGCCGCCACTCGCGCACCGCCGCGGCGGCCGAGCCGGAGCCCGCCTCGAACTGCGCCGCCGAGGCCGCGATGTCGGAGGCCGCGGTCGCCGAGCGCATCACCTGCGCGGCGCGGAACACGTCGCGGGCGGCCTGGTCGTCGCTGAGCGCGCCCTGCCGGCGCAGGTCCAGCACCACGCGGATGAAGGGCCACAGGCGCTCGTAGCCCAGCTCGGCGGGGTTCTCGGTGTAGACGTCGATCGCCTGCTGGAACAGGTCGTAGGCGGCGGTGCGCCGCCCGAGTTCCTGCTGGGCGATGCCCTGGGTCAGCAGGGCGCGGGCGAGCAGCGGCGTGTCCGCCAGCTCCCGCGCGAAGACCTCGGAGGCGGTGGTCGCGGTCAGCAGCCCCGCCTCGGGCTGGCCCGCCGCGACCTGCAGCGCCGCCTGCTCGACCTGGATGCGCGAGCGCACGGCGTCCGAGCCGCCCTTCAGCGCGGCCGCGCTCTGCGAGGCGCGGTCGATCTCGGCCAGCGCCAGGCTGAAGTCGCCCTGCCGCGCGTTGGCCGCGGCGCTGGCGTGGAGGCTGACCACCTCCAGCAGCACCCGGTCCTGCTCGGCCCGGTCGGCGCGGAACAGCTGGTCGTCGCCCAGGTCCACGGCCAGCCCGCCGCCGCCGGTCAGCAGCGCCAGCGCGTCGGCGCTGAGTTCGGGGGTGACGGCGTAGTCGCGGCGGTTGACCTCGTGCATCGCCTCGTAGGCGTAGATGCGCGCGCCGGCGAGCTGGATCGCCCCCACCTCGGCCTCGGTGACCGGCGCCGGCGCCTCGCCCAGCGCGCCGCGGGCCTCTGAGAAGGCGCCGTCGGCGAGGCGGAACTTGCCCTGGCTGCTCAGCGACAGCGCCAGCTCCGACCAGGCGTCGGCGGTGGCCACGGGGCCGCCGCAGACCGGCTGCACCCCCTCCATGCCGCGGATCTGGGCGACGGTGCGCAGGTGCTGTTCGGCCTGGGCGAAGTCGAGGGTGAAGTTCTCCTGCCGGGCCACCGCCTCCAGCCGCCGCGCCTCCTGGCACAGCGCGGACGGCCCGGCCGAGGCGAGCGCGTCGAGCTCGACGGTCCCCTCCCCCTCCGGCGCGGCGCAGGCGGCGATCGCGCAGACGAGCGCCAGCGCCCCCCCACGACGGAGCAGGCGATGGGCGCCGGGGCGCTGAAGCCGGTTCATCATTCGTCCTCCTCCTCGTCGTCGTCGTCGTCGTCGTCGGACACGTCGATGTCCACCAGGAACTCCGGCAGCGTCCCCCACAGCTCCTCGTTGCCGAAGCTGGAGTAGACGTCGGCCAGCGCCGTCACGTCCGGCGTCAGCAGCAGCGGCGGCGTGACCTCGCCCAGGTCGACGTCCTGGATCAACGAGGCGTCCGACGAGCAGTCGCCGTCGTTGCCCACGATGCAGCCGTTGAACTGCCAGGCGTCGGCCGGGTCGGGGTTCGTCGACGGCGGCGTCGGCGCGAGTCCCGCGATACGCAGCCGGGTGTCCAGCAGCTTGCCGAAGAGGCTCATCGCGTCGAGCTCGGGCGAGCCGCTGAAGTCCAGCGTCACACGTTGGTTCTCCGCATCGCCCGAAAGGTTCACGCCGTAGAAGCTGCGCCGCAGGGCGAAGGCGTCCTCGACGTCGATGCCGGCCAGGGCGCCCGACTGGATCGTGCCGCGCTCGACCCGCACCAGCTGGGCGATGTTCTCCAGGAACAGCGACTCGGCGAAGAACACGTCCAGCTCGAAGTCGAGGTCCAGCAGGTTGGCCGAGCCGTCCTCGGTGCGCCCGAAGCTCACCTCGCGGGCGCCGACCACGGTGACCCGGCCCAGGCGGACGCCGGCCACGCCGTCGTCCGGGTCGCCGCCGATCCGGCCCCGGAACTCGAGGTCGCGGCCGGTCATCAGGCTCAGCGTCATGTCGCCCGGCTCGCCCCCGGCGGGAACGCGCAGGTTGAGGTCGGCCGAGGACTCGATCGTCACGTCGCCCTGGCCGCCGCTTTCGATCACCACGTCGCCGCTGACCGCGACGCCGTCGCCCGCGACGACCCCGTCGGCGTCGTCGGGCCCGACCACGGTGATCTCGCCCTGGCGGGAGGCCAGCTCCAGGTCGGCGTCCGGGCCGCCCTCCACATGGGCCGTGCCCGTGACCGTCAGCGCGTCGACGGCGGCCAGGCGCAGGGTCCCCCCGCCAAGCGTCTCGACCGTGCCGGTCAGATCGAGGGCGCCGCCGGAGTCGAGCGCGGTCGCGCCGCCGTCGGTGGTGGTCACGCGCCCCACGACGGTCAGGTCGCCGGCCGCGCGCAGCAGCGCGTCGCCCCCGCCCCCGGTCGAGACCGTGCCGCTCACCTCCATTGCCGCGCCGGAGACGAGGGTCGCAGACCCGCCGCCCGCGGTCGAGATCGTGCCGTCCACGACCATGGCCTGGGCCGAGTCCAGCCCCGCATCGCCGCCGCCGAGGGTCGAGACCGTGCCGATCACGCTCAGCCCGCCGCCCGAGCTCAGCGTCGTGGCGCCGCCGTCGGCGGTGGTCACGCGCCCCTCCAGCGCCATGTCGCCGGCCGAGCGCAACAGCGCGTCGCCTCCGCCCGAGGTCGCGACCGTGCCGGCCAGCGTCATCCCGCGGCTCACGGTCTCCCGCGGGCCCCGCACCTGGGCGACGTCGGAGGCGATCCGCAGGCCGCCGCCGCCCGAAGCCTCGATGGCCACGTCCGCGCCGGTCAGCGCGCCGCCCGCCCGCAGGTCGAGCGCGCGCCCGTCCGCCGCCGAGGCCGAGATCGCGTCGAGCGTCAGGTCGTTGCGATCCGCGATCGCCACGCGCCCGGCGTCGAGGATGGTCAGCGCGCCGCCGAAGTCGTGCTTGCCGGCCTTCGCCAGCGAGACGTCGCCGCCGGCGGTCATCTTCAGGCGGGCGGTCCCGGCCACGCTCAGCCCCGGCCCGTCGCCGACCGGCCGGTCGACGAC